>JACQGT010000112.1 GCA_016199425.1 Chloroflexota bacterium | reverse complement strand
TCTCCGCGTGCCTCCGCGCTCCCCGCGTCTCCGTTGTGCGCATTTTGGCTTTTTGCAGTGGAATCAAAAAGTAGAATCTATAGGCGCTAAGCGAACCAACATCGACAATTTTTTGTCGATATTTGAATGCGCTGCAAGCGCCTCATTTTCCAGGACTGCGCCTGGAAAATTGCTAGAATCTATAGGTGCGATTTGCAACCGCACCTACAGAATTGGCGCAACGCCGAATATCCAATACCCAATATCTCCTTTACATCGGCGGCAACTCGCGCCAATCTTCAATCGAGACAATTTTGTCGCTGAAGTGGCCGTTGAAGCGGGTACGCCCGCCCAGGCTGTAGGCCCCGATGTGGCCGAATTCCAGATAGTCGCCGGTGTCGATGTCCGCAGGGAGATCGACTGCGCCGGGCAGGCTGTCGGTGGAGTCGCAGGTGGGGCCGAGTAGCTGGAACGAACGTTCTTCCCCGCCCAAAGGCTGCCCGTTGCGATAGGCGCGCACGGGGTAGCGGTTGTGCCCCTCGAAGCGCAGTTCCCAGAAGATGCCGTACAGCCCGTCGTTGATGTAGAGCCGGTCATCCTTGCGCAGCAGCACTTCAACCAGCGCAGAGAGACCCGGCGCGGCCAGGGCGCGGCCCGGTTCGCCCAGAATTTCGCCCCCCTCGGCCAGGGGCAGAGCGCGGATACCCTCGCGGATGGCGACGAAATAGTCTTCCAGGGGCGGCATGACATAGCCGGGATAGGAGCGGGGGTAGCCGCCGCCGATGTCGACCAGCCGCAGGCGGAAGGGCAACTCGGCCAGGACTTCGGCGGCCACCCCCAGCGCGTGGCGATAGGCGTCCGGGCTGCGCACCGAAGAGCCGACGTTGAAGGCCAGGGCCGGCTCCGCGCCCAGGGCAGCGATTGCCTTCACCAGTCCGGGAATCTCTTCCGGCTGCGCGCCGAATTTGGACGAGAGATCGTAGATGGCCGAGCGGTGGTGGACGGCCATGCGGGCGAAGACGACCGAGCGTTTCATGTCGATCTCCCCGGCCAGCAGCTCCAGCCCTTTCGGATGGTCCACCACAAAGTGGCGCACGCCGTATCGTTCCTGGGCGATGCGGGCTGTGCCGCGTAGACGCACAGGAACCATAAAGTAGCAGGTAGCGCCGGGACAGTTCTCGCTGACAAGGGCGATTTCGGGCAAAGAGGCGCAGTCAAAATCGGTGACGCCGGCCTGGTGCATCAGCCGCACAACAGCCGGTTCGTCGTTGGCTTTGACTGCGTAGAGGACGCGACCGGGAAAGCCACGCAGAAAATGCTGGGTGGAGTCGCAATAGACGTGGGGATAGACGCAATAGACGGGTACTTCGGGTTGCCAGGCATGCAGTAAATGACGAACACTTTGAAAGCTGTTCAAGGGTGGTGCGTCCTACTCTCTTTGTGTGGTTGTTTGAATAAATGTGTGGTTGTCTCCTGTCTGTGATGACTGCCGCCTGCAACCGGTGGCGGTTCCGGGTGTGGATTCTTCTGGATTTGCATGCCCAGCTTTCTCATCACAACCCATCGGTTGGAATCATAGCACAGTGGCGTGTGGGATCAAGTAGGGCGCGCGCCAAATGAGGGAAGATACGTAGAGCGTGGTGCGTAAATCATAGGACGGCGTAGCCGACAGCCCTTCGATAGACTCAGGACAGCGCCAAAGTTGCGTGGCAGGGCGTGAAACGTGAAATGTGAGATCGGTGGCTTTGTTTCACGCACCACGCACCACAAATCCGATGTGAGCTTCGGGCGATTTTCGGTTACAATACGGGTATGCAGCCCGCCTCCCACCCATAGGAGTAAATCTGATGACCGATGATCGTATCCGCCCCTACGACCCCAACCCCTTCTACTGGCAACACAAAGACCAGCCCGTTCTGCTGTTGGGCGGCTCAGTGGAGGACAATCTCTTCCAGATTTCCGGGCTGGAGGAGCATCTGGACCTGCTGGTCTCGGTGGGCGGCAATTACGTGCGTTGCACAATGTCTAGCAGAGACCCCGGCGACGTCTGGCCCTTTGCCCAGGACCCGGCCACCGGGCTGTATGACCTGACCCAGCCGGGCGAGGCCTATTGGCAGCGCTTTGCTCGCTTTGTGGAGCTGACCGGGGCGCGGGATATTGTCATGCAGATCGAAGTATGGGATCGCTTTGACTTCGCCCGAGGCCCCTGGAATGACAACCCCTTCAACCCCAAAAACAACCGCAATTACAGCGCGATAGAAAGCGGCTTGAAAGAGCGCATCGACAGCCATCCGGGGCGGCGAGAAAACGACTTCTTCCACACTGTGCCTGCGCTGCAAGACAATCAGGTGGTGCTACCCTATCAGCGGGCCTTTGTGGAGCGACTGCTGGACCACACGCTGGGCCACGGCCACATCCTCTATTGTATGGACAACGAGACCAACGACGACCCGGAGTGGGGCTGGTATTGGGCGCGCACTATCCGAGAGCGGGCCGACCGGGCCGGTGTTGCGGTGCAACTCACCGAAATGTGGGACGCCTGGGACCTTTCCAACCCCCAGCACGCCAATACCATCGATCACCCGGAACTCTTCAACTTTGTGGACTTTTCCCAGAACAACCAGCAGGAGAGCGAGACCCACTACCGCAACTTCCAAGCCCAGCGCCAACGTATCATCGACAGCGACCACGTGCGCCCCATCAATACTGTAAAAACCTACGGGGCCAATACAGGCCATCACGGCACCAGCCGCAACGGGCAGGAGAGCTTCTGGCGGCATATCCTGGGCGGCGCGGCGTCGGCCCGCTTCCATCGCCCGCCCTCGGGCCACGGCCTGGACCCCATCGCCCAGGCCAACATCCGCAGTGCGCGGATGCTGACCGACCGGCTGGACGTTTTTCGCAGCCGCCCGGCCAACGATTTGCTGGAAGGACGCAGCCGCAACGAGGCCTTCTGTCTGGCCCAGCCCGGCGTAGCCTATGCGCTCTATTTCACCGACGGCGGCGATCTCTGGCTGAAAAGCGATGTGGATGTCCCCGTCGAATGGCTGCACATCCACAGCAGCCGCTGGCACCCGCCGGTGCGTCTGCCGTCGGAGGGTGGCCGGGTGCATCTGGTCACGCCGGAGTACACGGGGTATTGGGGCGCGTATATCTCCCTGTGATACGTTCTACATTCTTCCCCTTTGGCTGGAGCGCGCCGGCAAAGCTGGCGCTGGTTCTCTTTCTCAGCGCGCTCTACGTCTACCTGCCCGTCTTCACCCTCTATCTCCAGAGCAACGGGCTGTCGCTCCTGCAGGTCAACTCCCTGTGGGGCATTCTCGTCGCTGCCCTCTTTCTGGCCGAAGTGCCCACAGGAATGCTGGCCGACCGCATCGGGCGCGCCCACTCGGTGCAGTTGGCCCTCTTTTGCCAACTGCTCGGCGAACTGCTTTTTCTCTACGGCGATGGCTATCCGGCCTACGCGCTGGCTGCGGTTGCCGGAGGAATCGGCTTTGCCTTCTCATCGGGCAGCGCCGAGGCGCTGGTCTACGACTGGCTGCTGGTGCGGGGGCGGGAAGGGGAGATGAGCCGGGCAATGGGCTACATCAACGCGGCCCACCGGCTGGCCCAACTGGTGGGCTTTGGCGCGGGGGGCTGGCTGTGGCGCTGGCAACAGAACAATCCTCTAAAGAACGAAGTCGAAAGTCGCGCTCTGCCCCTCCCCGCTTTCCGCCACCTGCATCAACAACGACGGGTGAAAAATCCCATCTTGCGCGTTGCCCGGCTCATTGGGCCAGTACAATTGGGTGGTCAAGCGGCGGGTGTTCTGCCCCTGGACAATTACGTGGATGTGGCGGGTGCGCCCCGGATAGATGCCGGGCACAATCGTCTCCAGCCGGTAGTTCCCCTCCCCATCGGTGAACTGGTGGCCGCGCAGCCGGTAGCCCACATTGTCGTACTGGCCGTCGTTGTCCGCGTGCCAGAAGTCCAGGACCGCCCCAGCCACCGGGCTGCAATCGTTGCTCAGCACCCGGCCCGTGACCAGAAGGGGCGTACCTGCCATCCCTTCCTCGCGCAGGTTTGAGCGCTCCGGTGTGTTGGGGGTGTAATAGGGGCCTTCCGTCTGCGCAGTCGTATCGTCCAAATCCGCGCATTGGGGGGTGAGCGGCAGGGTGGCCACGGCTTCGGCAACCGCTGTGCTGGTAGCAGTGGGTTCTGGGGCGACGGCCGGCAGAGCCGCGGCCAGCGCGGGCGCGGTTGTCGTCGCGGCGGATTCACTGGGCGGCATCGCTCCCACACAGGCGTTCAAGAGCAGACCGGCGCTGGCTGTAGCGCCCCCGCGTAGAAAAGCGCGGCGGCTCATTGGGAGTTTGTTGGTTGTCTGGGGAATCATCGGGTTCTTTCCTTCGTAACTATTCAGCCCATCTCTCACGGCAACTGATAGACAAAGAGTACCGGATCGCCGGCCCGGTTGCGCTGGAGGAGGAAGACACCGCCGGGATAGCGACCCTGCAATTCCCCGGCCAGGGTCTGGTCGTCTGGCTGGAGGATGACGGAGGATTGGGGCGGCAGGTTGACCGGCCAGTTGTCTGTGCGGATGGTAACGCCCCGCCGGGCATAGGGTCCACCGGCCAGGAATTGAACCGTGCGGTCGCTCCACTGGGCGCGGCGATTGTCGCCTGTTTCCATGAGAACAGCGGTGCGCTCGGCGGGCAGACTGCGAATGGCCCGCCCCGCGTAGCTCTCCGGGTCGCCGTAGACCGTCTGCGCCTCGTACCACTCCACCCAATTGTGGGACCCCGCCAGCACCAACAATCCGATCACGACAAAGAGGCTGAACTGCCCGAACCATTGCGCGCCAGCCTGTATGAGTGTGGAACGGGCGCGGTCCACGGCCAGGGCGCAAATCAGCCCGGCCACGGGCAGAGCGGGCAGCAGCCGGGGCCAGAAGGGAGTGTTGATGGTCAGTACGCCGCCCAGCACAACCACCGCGGCCAGCCAGGAGACCAACTGCCAGCTTTGCAGCCGGTCCAGATTGAGGAGCAGATAGCCCACGCCCAGGAGCAGCAGCGGTCCAATCAGGCTGTCCAGCAGCGGCCCTTGCCAGCCGAAATGGGTGCTCTTGTCGCCAAAAATCCAGAAAGTGAGCAGTGTACGCCGGGCGTTCTCCAGGAGGACCGGGCCGATGCCCTGCACGCCATAGACGCCTTGCATATGGGTCAACCCGCCCGGATTGAAGATGGATATCTCTTGCAGGCGGGTGTAAAAAGCTGCCGGGCTGCGCAGCCAGACGCCAAGAAAAGGGGCCAGAAAGACAAAGCCACCCCCTGCCCACAGGCCGAAACCGCCCCAACCCAGCCGCTGCAACCAACCCCGCCGGGCCAGCAGAAACCAGAACCACCAGAGCAGAGCAATTACGCCAAAGACGCGCCCGCTATAATAGAGGGTTGCGGTCAAGCCCAGCAGCAATCCGGCCAGGGCCAATGTGGGGCGCGAGCCAGTGCGCACGCCCCGCTGCAGCGCCCACAGCCCCAAGCCGCCCCAGGCCACCGGCTCCAAATACTGGGGCATCCGCCCAAAGTGGACAAATGTGTAGCCAATGCCGGTGAAGGCCGCGGCCAGCAGCGCGGGCCGCCGCCCGTCATCCGCGCCCTTCTCCTCGTCCGGCGCGCGGCGGAAGAGTTCGCAGCCCAACAGCCAGACGCCCAGAATCGTCAGTAGCCCGGCGTAGAAGCCGGCCAGCCGGTTGCCCAACAGCCAGTCACCGCTGAATGTCATACCCAACGCTGCCGGATGATAGGCAATGAGAGGGATGTTGGCCCAGCCCGGCCCGAAGATACGCCCCTCCAAACCGGCAGCAATCTCCAACGCCTGTAGACCGTGACTGCCCTCGTCGCCGTCCACCCGCACGGGCACTGTCGCCAATTGCCAGCCGAGCAGAAAGCCGACAACCGCCAGAATCAGCAGAAATGTCGGCCAACTGCGCTCCGGGGCAGCTTCGGACGTTGCAGACGGGCCACTGCCATTTGCCAGCCAACTTCCCAGAACGTAGACGCCAATCGCGAAAATCCACAGATAGCGGGTCCAGGCGGGTTCAGTCTCGTTCTGCTGAAAATAGACGAGCAGAAGAGCGCCGCCCACAATACCGGCAATGGCGAGAAGCCCGCCGATCCCAAAGGAGCGAGAGGGTGTGGATGGCGGGCTGTCTGTAGACTTCACGTGGGAAGGCCAGCCATAGGCCGCCAGGCCAAAGAGGAGCGCGCCGATTCCGGCCAGGTAGAGGCCGAGGCTCTGTCTATCAGCAGTCGCCCATTGGGAAAAGTCCCACAGAAAGGGAAGGTTGTTGGAGACCCACGGAGTACGCAGAAAGTCCAGAGGGTTCTGGTCAAACAGATATTGGGCGGCGTAGACGGCAAGAAAGGCCGCGATCAGAACGAGAAAGCGCAGGAATCGCACGCGTTCAGCCTTGCTGCTGGAGAAGGTGAGAGTGGAAAGACAAAACCCGGTTGACCGAATCTGCGGTCAACCGGGTAGCGTCGTGTACACGCCCCTACACTTTTTCCGTCGCTTGAATGAAGCACGACAGAGACTTAACACGACACCAGACTCAATCCGTAACCACTCAGGCTAGGAGGCCTATTCCGGGAATCGACCAGAATCTGCATGGGAATTCCCTTATTGGTCTGGTCGATTCCCGGAATGAGGCTGAGTAGTTACCTCAATCCTGGAAATCCGTGTACAAAACTAGGCAGCGTCTTCGGTCTCTTCCACTTCGGCCTGCACGGGTTTGCTCTTTTTGGGGGTGCCCTTCGGCTCGTCGTCTTCCTCCAACGAGTCTGCGTCTTTGGCAGCCCGGCGGAATTCCCGGATGCCCTTGCCCAGGCCGCCAAAGACCTCGGGCAGACGGCCAACGCCAAAGAAGATAACGACGATCACCAAAATCAAAATCAGTTCTGTAGGTCCAAGTGAAGGCATGGGAATGCTCCTTAATATATTTTCGCCGGTTGCCCCGTCCAAAGGAGGGAACGTGTATTCAGGCGGTAGTGTAGACCCATTATAACACGGGTGTAAAGTGCTGCAAATCTTCAAAGCAAAGGAAAAGGGTTCCCCCAATCCTTACGATCCCGTGCGACAGCTAGAACTGCGCCAGCAGGGATTGGCCCAATCGTCCCGCTACAGTTGGGAGACCGCTGCCAGACAAACGCAGGCGGTCTATCGACAGGTGTCCGCTTCCGCTGGTGGAAATCACTGTTCGTCATGGAGCGAAGGCGGCGTAGAAAGAAATGATCGCGGCGATGGGGAACTGTTCCCATAAAATGGCGATACTGTGCTACTATCAATAGCCATGAACAAGCAACGGAAAGGATAGACATGCCCCAATGACCGCCCTTTTGGAACTGCACATCCGCAACTTTGCCATCATCGACGAGCTGCGTCTCGCCTTCCACGCCGGGCTGAATGTGCTCACCGGCGAGACGGGCGCGGGCAAGTCGATTATCATCGACGCGCTGGGGCTGCTCCTGGGCGACCGGGCCACCGCCGAAATGATCCGCTCTGGCGCGGAGCGGGCCGAGATCGACGCCATCTTCAGTCTTTCGCCTGGCCAGAACCAGGCCGACGAACATCTGGCCGAGATTCGCGCCCTGCTGGAAACCGAAGGGCTGGACGATCCCGACGCGCCCAACACCCTCATTCTGGGCCGGGAGGTGCGTCTGGGTGGGCGCAACATTGCCCGGATCAATGGGCGGGCCGTCTCGTTGCAGATTCTCAGCGACATCGCCGGGCAATTGGTGGACATCCACGGCCAGGGCGAACACCTGAATCTGCTGCGCCCCCGCACCCACGTTTCTCTCATCGACCGCTACGCAGGGCTGTCCGAGCAGCGCGTGCAGGTGGCCGAGCAGGTGCGCCGTCTCCACACTGTGCGCCGGGAATTGGAGAGGCTGCGCCAGGACGCCCGCACTCTGGCCCAGCGCATGGATCTGCTCTCCTTCCAGTCCGAGGAGATCGCCGTTGCCCGGCTGATCCCCGGCGAGGACGAGGAATTGGAGAACGAACGGCGACGGCTGAGCAACGCCGAGGCTCTGCTGCAACTGGCCCAGACCGCCGGTGCGCTGATCAACGACGGCGACGGGGAATCTCTGGGCGTCATCGATCTCTTTAGCCAGGTCGTGGGGCGGTTGGAACGGCTGGCCCGCATCGACAGCAGTATGACCGTTACTGCGGATCAGGCCCAGGTTCTGCTGGAACAGCTTTCCGACCTCTCCCGGGAGATTCAGGACTACGCCGACAATCTGGAATTCAACCCGGAGCGGTTGGCCGAAGTGGAAGAACGGCTGCAACTGCTGAGCAATCTGAAGCGCAAATACGGCGACAGAGTGGAAGATGTGATAGCCTACGGGGAGAAGGCCCAGGCGGAATTGGACGAACTGAGCGATTGGGAGGTCAAAACCGCGGCGCTGGAAGCCGACGAGGAAGGGCTGCTGCGGGAGATCGGACGCCTGGGCGCGGCGTTGAGCGCGGCCCGGGCCGCGGCCGGCGAGCAAATGGCCCGCCAGGTGGAGAGCGAACTGGCCGATCTGCGCATGGCCCACGCCCGCTTCGGTCTGTCGCTGGAACAGGCGACTTCCGCCGAAGGGGCCTATCTGCCCGACGGGCGACGGGTCAGCTTTGACAGCACGGGTGTAGACCGGGTGGAGTTTCTGATCAGCGCCAACCCCGGCGAACCACTCAAACCGATGGCCCGTGTGGCCTCTGGCGGCGAGACCTCGCGGCTGATGCTGGCGCTGAAAAGTGTGTTGGCCCACGCCGACGCCACCCCCGCCCTTATTTTCGACGAGATCGACCAGGGCATCGGCGGGCGGGTCGGCGCGACGGTGGGCGAAAAGCTGTGGCGGCTCACCGGCCAGCAGGGGACAGCCACCCGCGACCTACGCCATCAGGTCATCTGCATCACCCATCTGCCCCAACTGGCGGCCTACGGCGATCTGCACCTGAGCGTCAACAAACGGGTCTACGCGGACGACGGAGAGCTGCGTACAGGCACTGTCGTCGTTGCGCTGGATGACGACGCCCGCTTGCATGAACTGACACAGATGCTCGGCGCCACCACCCAGGCCGGCCGCCAATCGGTGCGGGAGATGCTGGAT
>JACQGT010000132.1 GCA_016199425.1 Chloroflexota bacterium | reverse complement strand
GAGTAGCCGAGTCTGCGAGGCGTATCGAAATCAAGCGAACGGGTCTACCCGCTTGGTTTCGATACGGCCCAAATGCGGCCTACTCAACCTGCGCTAGTCCTGAGTAGTTACCTCACGTTTCACGTTTCACGTCTCATTGGGAAACCCCTCCAACGCCACTGCCTACGCAATCCGTCAATCCCCCGCGGCGACCGTTGCCCCCGCGGGCACGTTCGTCGTACGCCGCACAGGATGCGGCCAACTGGCGATGAGCGTACCCAACACCAAAATGAGACCGCCGATCCACATCCAGACGGTGAGCGGGTTGACAAAGACGCTGAAGGTGGCTGTGGAACCGCCGCTTTCCCAGCCGTTGAGAACGACGTAGACATCTTCCAGCAGTGTCATGCGCAGACCGACTTCGCTGGTGGGCATATCGGGTGTCTTTGTGTAGATGTTGCGCTGGGGCAGGAGCGAACCGACCATTTTGCCGTCGCTGTCGTGGATAATCAGCCGTGCGCCATACTCCGTGCGGTTGGATGCTTGATTGGTCTCCAGCCCCACGTATGTGAGTTCATAGCCGCCCAATTCTACTTTTGTGCCGGGAGCCAGTGTAACATTCGTCGTCTGCTGGAAGAATTCGTTGCCGATGATAGCCACAGCGATCATCACCATTCCCAGATGGACGATATAGCCGCCATAGCGCCGCCCGTTACGGCGTAGCAGGCTGACCATCGCCACCAACACGTTTTCACCGTTGGTGGTGCGCCGGGCCAATACACCCCGCACAAATTCCTGGACGATTGTGGCTGCTGCAAAGGCGCAGACGGCCAGCCCCACCGACGGCCAGGGGTTCGGGCTGAGGAATGCGGCGATCACACCCATCACCACGCCCGCGATCATCGGCCAGGTAAATTGGCGACGTAGCGCCTGCATTCCGGTTCGCCGCCAGCCCAACAGAGGGCCGATACCCATGAGCAGGAAGAGGAGCAGAAAGAGTGGGCCGTTCACTTTGTTGAAGAAGGGCGCGGCCACGCTGATACGCTCGCCGGTGAGGATTTCGCTGAACATCGGGAAAAACGTGCCCCAGAGGGTGGCAAAGGTGATACTGGCAAAGAGCCAGTTGTTGCCCAGAAAGGCGGCTTCTCGGCTGGAATAGGAGTCGATAGTTTGCTCGTCCTTCAGCAGGTAGAGCCGTTTGAAGAGCAGCCAGAGAAAACCGAAGACTACGAGAATCAGAAAACCCAGGAAGAGAGGGCCGACATCGCTGAGGGCAAAGCTATGCACACTTTCCAGCACACCGCTGCGCGTGGTGAAGGTGCCCAAAATCACCAGAAAATAGGTGAGCCAGATCAGCACTACATTCCAGGTTTTCAGAATGCCCCGCTGTTCTTGGATGATGATGCTGTGCAGAAAGGCTGTGGCTGTGAGCCAGGGCAGAAAGCTGGCATTCTCTACCGGGTCCCAGGCCCAATAGCCGCCCCAGCCTAGCTCCATATAGGCCCATTGGCTGCCCATCAGAATGCCCGCCGAGAGAAACATCCAGGGAATAAGCGTCCAGCGGCGCACGGTGCGCACCCACTCGTTGCCCACCCGCTTGCTCACCAGCGCGCCCACGGCAAAGGCGAAGGGGATCGCCAGCCCCACGTAGCCCAGGTAGAGCATCACCGGGTGGATGACCATCCAGTAGTTTTGCAGGAGCGGATTCAACCCCTGACCGTCCGCCGGGACAAAGGCGGCCTGTTTGAAGGGGTTGGCGGCAAAGACGAGAAGGACGAGGAAAAAGAGGGAGGTCGCCAGCAGAACCCCATTGACGTAAGGCATCAACACCTGATGGCGGCGTCGATTGGCTGCGCTCACCACCACCGAGTAGATAGACAGGAGCAGCGTCCAGAAGAGTAGGCTGCCCGCCTGCCCGCCCCACAGGGCCGAGAATTTGTAGAAATTGGGCAGCGCCCGCTCGGAATGGTTCCAGACGTAAGTAAGCTGGAACTGATCCGTGAGCAGACCGTACCAGAGCAGCAGCGCGGCGATAGCCACCAGCCCGGCCACGGCGTAGACCGCGTGGAAGCTGCTCTGCACGAGCCGCTGGTTGCGCTGCTGTCCACCGGCAAAGCCCACCACAACGCCGAACCCGGCGAGGACGAGCGCGGTAACGAGGATGAGATAACCGATGTTGAATAGCATAGGTGTATGTCCTGATTGAATGCAGAAATGTGCGTAATCTTGTCGAGCGTGAAACGTGAAACGTGAGATCACACGACGCACCCTCACGTTTCATGCCTCACGTCTCATGCCTCACGTCTCACTTCGGACGAATTTTGTCCAAATATCCGTCCATCTGCGCTTGACTGGTAATCGGACCGACGACGATATCGACGATTTTGCCTTCGGGATCGATGAAGAATGTCTCCGGCACGCCCTGGATGCCGTAGCGCCGGGCCACCTGGCTGCGCAGGTCCGGCCCGTTGGGATAGGTGATGTCATATTCGGCCAGATAGGCTTTGGCCGCGGGTTCCTGGTCCAGATAATCAAGCCCCAAAAAGATGATGCCCTTGCCCTGTTCCCGCCGCCAGGTCTTCTCCAGCAGGGCGGCTTCCTCCCGGCAGGGATCGCACCAACTGGCCCAGAAGTTGACCACCACGCCCTGTCCACGCAGGTTGTCCAGATTGATGGTCTCACCTTCAAAGGTAGTGAACTCCAGCGCGGGGGCCAGCCCTTCGGCCCGGTGTTCGCTCTTGGCTGTGCCCAGACGCAGGGCGAGAAAGACGATAAAAATGAGAGGCACAAGCACGAAGATGGCCCGCCAGATCAGCACTGCTCTGGATGCGGGAGAAGCTTCCACCGGTACGTCGGGCAGGGTTTCGGTCATCTCAGTCATAGCGGGAAAGCTCCTGCTCCAACTTCTGGGAATAGTCGTCTGGCGGCGCGGCTGATTTGGCCGATGCTACCGCGGGTATGGGTTCAGACCGGATCATCCGGCGAATGACGAACCAGACAAAAAGGCCGCCACCCAGCAGACCCACCACCGGCAGAATCCAGGCCAGCCAGTTGAAGCCTTCCCGGGGCGGCTCACCGAAAACTTGCGGGCCGTATTGCTCCAGAAAGTAGGCTCGGATCGCCTCTTCGCTGGCGCCTTCGGCCAGTTTGATGGCGATCATTTCTTTCATCTGGACACAGGCTTTGAGTTCGCAGGCATCCAGACGCACGCCACTGCACAGGGGACACCAGAGACCGCGCGCCACTTCGTTCACCCGGTCCGCGCTGATGGCGCTGGTGTCGGGTGTAGGCGTCTGGGCCAGAGCCGCGCTGGTGGTGGCAACGAGAAGTATGAGAAAAAGAAGGACACGGATGAGAGGGATAAAATGGATTTTCACGGATGGTTCTTTGTCATCTTGGAGCATCTCGACTTTCCTCTCCAAACCACTCAGGGCTGACCCGACGCCAATCACAAGTGGAATTATACCACGAACGATCCCGGCTGTGAACTATCAAACAAAACCTGGCAGGCCCCGCAGAACCTGCCAGGCTTCCTTCACGTTTCACGCATCACAAACCGCGTGCCACGTCTACGGGCGTTCCATGCCAGACACATCGGCTCCCAAATCCTCCAGGCCATCGTACAGCACCTGCAGAACGTAGGCTCCGTTGTGGGCAAAGGCACCCGGGTCTTTACTCACGTACTGATAGTTGTAGGCCGCCTGCAAGAGGCGCGGCGTCCATTTGGCAAATCCATTGGCGCGGACAGACTCGTCCGGATCGGCTACACTGTTGCCATTGGTGTCAGTGAAGAAGTAGGGGTAGGCGGCAGGGTTGTAGGCAATGCCGGTTTCGACCGTCTCCAGGGCGTAGTCTTGCATCGCCTGGTAGAGGGCTTCCTGCATGGCCGTCACCTCGTAGTAGATGCCTTCCTCGTCGTCGCCGTTGCCGTTCCAGTCCCCGAAGGTATAGCGGATATCGCGAATGTCCTCGCTATCCTCCATCTCCTCGTGGCATTCCATACAGGTCGCTGTTTCCACCTGCAGGCTGTGTGCGCCGTGACAATCGGTGCAGCTTGCCGCGTCGTCGGTGTGCTCAAAGAAACCCGCATACTCCTTGTCGGCGTATTGATAAGCCCCGTTGGCATCCGCGCCAAAGCGGGTTGCGCCTGCGGCGAAGTAGTGGACATTCAGGAAGCGCAGCTTGTCCGATGTCGCATCGGCCTCGATGCCCTTCGTCAGTCTGTCCACACTCAGCCCGGACTCGCGTCCCTGATGGCAGGTCATACACAGATTGGTGTTGGTATCCTCCTCACCGATGAATTCCCGCGCATCCACTGTCATACCGCTGGGGAACTTCACGCTCTCAACTTCGTAGCGTGTGAATTCCACCAGATCGTTGTGGCAGTTGGCGCATTGGAAGCCATTGGCGATAGGCTGCGAGATGTTGACGCCCTCGGCGATGTACATAGCCAGGCCGTTGCCGCTGTGGCAACGTGCGCAACTGCCCGGTACTGCGCCTTCTTCGTCCCAGCGGCGGAAGGCTGTTTCCGAACCGGCGAAGTGACCGGCATCGATGCGGGACATGGCGGACATATCCACAGCGCTGTCAGCCAACGCCGCGTTCAGGTCCATAGTCGAGTCATACATCAACTGGATGTCGTACTTGCCGCCGTGGGCAAAAGCACCCGGGTCTTTCTGGTAGGTCTGGTAATTGTAGGTCGCTTTCACCAGACGCGGCGTCCAGGCGAAATAGGCTCCCTCATCGTCATCTTTGGCATCGTTGCCGTTGACATCGGCGAAGAAGTAGGGATAGCTGCTCGCATCGTAGACAATGGCGGTCGTCAGGACTGTAGTGGCGTAGGTCTGGATGGCCCCGTACAGAAGCTCAGATACACCCTGCAGCTCGTAGTAGATGCCTTCCTCCACATCGCCGTCACCGTCATAGTCTTTCATCGAACCGGCCATCCGCACATCTTTCAGATCCTCAACCTCGGCTACATCCTCGTGACAGGCGGCACATTCACTCACTTTGACTTTCAGTGTGTGAGGATTGTGACACTTGATGCACGAGTTATAGTCATCCACATGGCCGAAGTTGCCGTCGTAGGCTTTGCCGTCGTACTCATAGCCACCCTTGGCCAGCGTGCCGTACTTGGTGGCGGCCGCCGGGAAGTAGTGGATGTTGCGGAAACGTAATTTGTCGCTGACGGTGTCATCGCTCTCTGCGGCCGCATCAGCGATAAACTTATCTACGCTGACTTTGGATTCACGGCCCTGATGACACTCCATACAACGGGATTCATCGCCCAGGCCGGTGAGTTCGACGCCCGACGGCATGACAACGCTGGTTTTGGTCAGCGTCACGTCATTGTGGCAGGCAACACACGAAATCACTTCACCTACGGCTACTGCGGCGTCAGTGACGCCGGCTTCGCTGCCATCCGCTCCCAGATAGTCTCGATATCCGGTAGTGGAATGGCATTTGGCGCAGCTTGTTGGAACTTCGGCTGGGTCGTCCTCATCCCAAGCACGGAAAGGTCGCGTATCAATCGCCGCATGCGCAGAAGAAACCCACGCATCCACATTCGGTACCACGAGATCCTTGAGCGGATCGCGCGGTTCTGGTTCTTGATACGGAGCTACCGGCTTGAGTGCCGGTTCCTGTTTGGCATAAGCCATCCCAGTCCAAACTGCGAAGACCAGCATCACGACGAGACTTGCGAGAAGAAATATCTTTCTCATGGAATTGGACTCCTTTCAGGAATCTCTGGATTTCTCGCATGACTGTCTAAAACAAAAACTTCAAATACGACATCTACAACGGTTCAATTATCGCTGGGAACCACCCCCTTTCGAGTGTGGAATTCTGAACTCCGCATTCAACGCGCTGGCACGAATACTTCTACCGTCTGCCGGGGTACGGTCGTAATGGCCGTGGCCTCGAAGGTGACGAAGAAGTAGACGCTGATCAGCAACGCCAGGGAAAAGAGAACGGCCACCGGGAGGTAGAGACGTTGACGCCGGCGTAGAATCGTTCCATCTACCGGCCTCTCTTTGCCTGCCTCCTGTACGGCCAGCTCAAGCGGATGTTCCTCCTCCATCTCGTGGCGGCTGAGCCATCCGCTGAACATACTTTTGTTGAACTGCTTCACGTGTACGTTGTACAGATGCCACGTGACAATAGACAATACGGCCAGCAGCGCTTCGCCGCCGTGGGCTGCCTTGGCCGCGGGGATAAAGGCCCCGGGCAGCAGACGGCTGGTGGCAATCGGATTCCAGAGCATAAAGCCGGTCAGAATCATAATCACCGTGCCCCAGACCACCGCCCAATACTCCACCTTTTCCCCAAAGGTATAGCGGCCCATCTG
>JACQGT010000007.1 GCA_016199425.1 Chloroflexota bacterium | reverse complement strand
TGCGGGCCGAAACGTGAAGCGTGAAACGTGAGAGTACACGACCTGAATTCACGTTTCACGTTTCACGAGTCTGGGCGAACGACTAACGCATAAGACGTCGATCCTGCGCTGGTACGGAGTAAGAGGAAGCGGGACCGGTATATCTTTACCGGTCCCGTTTTTCATTGGCGCAAAGTGAGAAATGCTGGTAGGATCGATCCATCGGCTTCCCTCACCCTCGCCCCGCGGAGTATCCCATGCCTGAAAGTATCATTCATCTGCGTCCGCAGTTTTTTGATTGCAAAGAGCGTCTTCTGGTGGAAAGCGGCGGGCTAAGCGCGTCGGCCTTTCGCTACGACAGCGGCGTGGCAGCCCTGCGCCTGGGCAACGATATGGGCGAATTGGCACTGCTGCCCTATCAGGGCCAGCAAATCTGGTCGGCCCATTTCCGCGGTCGCAATCTGACAATGCGTTCGATGTTCGACGAACCCCAGGCCACCAGCGACTATTTGCGCACCTACGGCGGATTTCTGATCCATTGCGGCTTTACCGCGATGGGCGTGCCCACAGCAGCGGACAACCACCCCCTGCACGGCGAACTACCCAACGCTCCCTATCAGCAGGCGTGGCTTGTGCTGGGCGAGGACGAGAATGGCGCGTACATCGGCCTGGGCGGACGCTACCGGCACACAGTCGCCTTCAGCTACAACTACACAGCCGAACCGTTGGTGAAGTTGTATGCCGGGTCGTCCCTTATCCACGTGAGTCTCGTCTGCCGCAATCTGAAACAGACGCCGATGGAATATATGTACCTGGCCCACGCCAACTTCCGCACGGTGGACTACAGCCGACTGGTCTACAGCGCAGCCGTGACCCCCAAAACCGTGCGAGTGCGGCGCAGCATCCCCAGCCACGTGAAGCCCGGTCCCGGCTATCTGGAGTTCCTTGACGCGCTGGGCGAAAAGCCCGAACTGCACCACCAGTTGAAACCCGGCCTCTCCTTCGACCCGGAGATCGTCTTTGGCATCGACTACAGCGCGGATGCCGATGGCTGGGCGCATACCCTGCAGGTCCATCCCGACGGCAACGCCGATTATATCCGTCACCGCCCGGAGCAGTTGCCGGTGGGCGTGCGCTGGATCTGCCGCACGCCAGACCAGGACGCGCTGGGACTGAACCTGCCCGCCACCGCCGAGCCAGAGGGCTACACAGCGGAGAAGGCGAAGGGATATGTCGCAGAGCTGGCGGGGAGTGCAGAATGGCGCTGCGATTATGTGATGGGCGCGCTGGGGGCGGACGAGGCGGCGGGGATGGTGGAGCGGATCGGACGGATTGTGGCAGGTTGACGACCGACGGCAGACGACGGACGGCAGATCTCCCAACGGTCAGCGGTCGGTCGTCCGCCGTCCTAACAGCAAAGAAAAACCCATATGACCCAACTGGCTTCCACTATCCGCGCTTTGACTTTCGACGTTTTCGGCACTGTCGTGGACTGGCGGGGCACGATTAGCGAAGAGGGCAAAGACTGGGAGATCGAGCTGGACTGGGCAGCCCTGGCTGACGCCTGGCGCGCCGGCTATCAACCGGCAATGGCGCGGGTGCGCTCCGGCGAGTTGGGCTGGACGCGCCTCGACGATCTGCACCGGATGATCCTCGACAGCCTGCTCCCGGAGTTCGGCCTGACCGGCCTGAGCGAGGAGAAGTTGGCCCACCTCAACCGGGTCTGGCATCGGCTGCGCCCCTGGCCCGACGCGGTGGAAGGGCTGACGCTGCTCAAACAGAAATACGTCATCGCCACCCTCTCCAACGGCAACGTCTCCCTGCTGACAAATATGGCGAAAAACGCGGGCCTGCCCTGGGATTGCATCCTCTCCGCCGAGCTGGCCCACCGCTACAAGCCGGAGCCGCAAGCCTATCGCACCGCCTGCGCCCTGCTCGACCTGCCGCCGCAGCAGGTGCTGATGGTGGCCGCGCACGAGGGCGATCTGCGCGCCGCGGCCGCCGTGGGAATGCCCACAGCCTATGTCCACCGCCCGCTGGAATACGGCCCGCATAATCCCAAATCCTGGCCGCAGGAAGGGTTCGATGTGATGGCGCAGGATTTTGTCGAATTGGCCGCGCTGTTGGCGGGGTAAAAGTGGCAGGTGGAAGAACGACTCCCCATTCCCCATTTCGCATTCAAGAGGTTTTCCATGCGCCCCAACATTCTCTGGATTTGCACCGACCAGCAACGCTACGACACCATCGGCAGCCTCAACAACCCCCACGTGCAGACGCCCCACATCGACCGGCTGGTGGCGGAGGGGGTCGCTTTCACCCACGCCTATTGCCAAAGCCCAATCTGCACGCCCAGCCGGGCCAGCTTCCTCACCGGGACCCATCCCACCCGCACGCGCACCACCCGCAACGGCAACGACGCCATGGCCCCCGGCCATCCGCCGCTGGTGACGAAACTGCTGGCCGACGCCGGTTACGACTGCGGGCTGATCGGCAAGCTGCATCTGAGCAGCGCCTACCGGCGTATCGAGCGGCGCACGGACGACGGCTACCGCTACTGGCAGTACAGCCACGCGCCCCGGGACGACTGGCAGACAGGCCACGACTACACGGATTGGGTGCATACACAGGGCTACAGCCTGAAGGAACTGAGCCAGAGTCTGGACGGTGTGCCTGCCGAACTGCACCAAACCACCTGGTGCGCGCTGAAGACCATCGACTTTCTGCGCGAGAAGCGGGACGGGCAGCCCTGGCTGGCGTCGGTGAACATCTACGATCCCCACCCGCCCTTCAACCCGCCCGCGGCCTATCGCGCCCGCTTTGACCCGGCCCAGATGCCCGGCGCGCGCTTCCGGGAGAGCGACATTGCCCAACAGGAGGCCCTGGCCGCCATTGACTTCCAGTGCAGCGTGCGCCATCCCAGCGACCTGGACATCGCAAGCCCAGTCGTGGCCCGCTCCCCCCTCAACGCCGACTGGCTGTCCCAGGAAGCCCCCGGCAGCCGGGATGTCCGCACCCTCCAGGCGGCCTATTACGCAATGATTGCCCTCATTGACGACGCAGTGGGCGCGATGCTGGCCGCGCTGGAAGAGTCCGGCCAGCGGGAGAATACAGTCGTCATCTTCACCAGTGACCACGGCGAGACGCTGGGGGATCACGGGCTGATCCAGAAGGGCTGTCGTTTCTACGAGGGGCTGGTGCGGGTGCCGCTGATCTGGTCCTGGCCGGGCCGCTTCCCCGCCGGGCTGGTGAGCGACGCGCTGGTGGAGCTGACCGACAAAGCGCCCACCCTCCTGGACCTGGCCGGCGAGCCGGTTCCGGCGTATATGCAGGGCAAATCTCTGCTGCCGATTCTGACCGGTGGGGCGTCCCCCGCCGAGCATCGCCGTAGCGTGCGTTGCGAATACTTCGACGCCCTGGCCCACGCCGACGCCAGCCGGGGCACAATGCTGCGCAACCGGCGCTACAAGCTGGTGGTCTATCACGGCCACGCTCTGGGCGAACTCTACGACTTGCAGGAAGACCCCGGCGAGTTCGTCAATCTCTGGGATGACCCGGCCCACCAGCCGGTGAAGATGGAGATGCTCATCGAGAGTTTCGACGGTCTCGCTGCCGCGGTGGATGTGGGGACAGAGCGGATTGGGCCGATGTGACGACGCCCTCACCTCCCCCTGGCTGTTGGTGGGAAGGTCGGACGATCAGGGGCGCCCCCTCCTCTCCCAGAGAGGGCGATGGTTCGTCAGTGCTGTTGGCCGCTCTGGGAGAGGAGGGGGAAGGGGGATGTTTGCGTGTTCAGCATCGACGTACCCCGCCGAAACGCGCCGCCAACGCCATCGACACACTCCCCTCTCCCAGCCC
>JACQGT010000131.1 GCA_016199425.1 Chloroflexota bacterium | reverse complement strand
TTGCGGTTTAAGTTGGGATTGGCCGGACCAGTGTGCGCTGATTGTGCGGTGCCCCTTCTATAAACTCAGGCGATGTCCTGAGTTTATCGAAGGGACACCGCTCAATCGGCGCTCACTGGTCCGGTCTACCTACGCAGCCACTACCGCTGTTTGTTCAGGCTGCCGGACAGGTCCCGGTCGTGGAAGCCCAGGGCTGCTGTCTGCAAC
The DNA here is from genome assembly GCA_016199425.1 of Chloroflexota bacterium. GTDB lineage: Bacteria > Chloroflexota > Anaerolineae > Caldilineales > Caldilineaceae > JACQGT01. The sequence goes on along the minus strand of JACQGT010000131.1, from coordinate 3,204 downwards.
TCCTCGCCGGTCAGTTCGCTGCCCCGCCCGCCGTCGTAGTGACAACCGCGGCAGGCAAAGTCCAGGGCCAGATAGGGCTGGGAGAATGCACCCTCTTTGTCGAACTGGGATTTCGCCAACGGGTTGATCGCCATCAGATGGGTGCGCACGTCGCCGGTAAACTGGGCTAGATCGCCCAACGCACTTTTGGTCACCATCGGCATATGACAGTCGATACAGGTGGCATGGCGGCGGTCGTTGATCTTCTGGTACTGGGCATTCTCGAAGTGGCAATTCTCACACGCGGTCTTGATGGCATCTCCCCTTGCGGCATACTTCACCGTTTGGTGGGGGTTGTGACAGTCCACACAATCCATCACCCGCTTCTTCGACTCAAAGAGTTCTTCGTACTGCTCGTGATGCTGGATGAAACCACCTTTGGCGTCGATTTCGGTCACATCGCCCCGGCGATGGCACGCACCGCACGTCTCCGCGTCCCGGTTGATGGGCATTTCCACCAGATAGGGATCGTTGACGTGATGCTCACCCGCCCCGTGACACGTTTCGCAGCCGATGCCGTCCTCCACCCAAGTGCCGATCAGCCCCGGCAGACCGTCCTGGTGGCCTTCGGGCCGGTAGCCGGTGGTGTGGCAGGAGCCGCAGTCGTAGGGCTTCTGCTCCCCCGCGTGGTAGGCCACCCAATTGTCACCCATTTTCAGATTCTTGTTGTAGAGATTGTATTGGGTGGTGGCGTCGGCGTCGCCGGTGATGATATAGCCCTCTTTGTCGATAAAGCGGGCCTTCCAGCCATAGCCGCCGATGACGTAGGCAATGTCATCCCACGTATAGCCTGCGGGGGGATTGGGCACTTCTGAGAAGGGGTAGGTGGGTGCTTGCCCATCCACCACTTTGTTCAGCTTATAGGGATGTCCCGTCTCCCGGTAGGAGGCGTAGAGTTCCTCGTGGCACTCCTGGCAGGCGTCCGAGCCAACGTAGACGGGCGGGGCAAAGGCAACGCCGGGTGGGCCGGATGGTCCTTGGGGACCAGGCGCGCCGGCGGGTCCGGGCGGTCCAGCCACACCTTCCGGCCCCTGGGGTCCGGGCGCACCAACTGGACCGGCCGGCCCAGTTGGGCCAGCTACCCCGCCACAGGCGACCAGTAACATCAGCACAAATGTAAGACAGATAGCCGTGTTGATATGCCTCATTCTTCCCCTCCTGACACGTCAATGTGATTTCGGACAGAACCACTTCTCCCTGGAAAGATGGCTACACTCTAGTGTATGGTGAGATTCAGCTGCAAGCACCGGTCAACTGACCAGGAGCAGTGCTGACGCAGTGGGGGTAAAAGAGAAGGGATGAAGGGATGAAGGGATACGTTTGCGCCCATCGCTCCTGCGTGGGCGCACTTCCTGGACGCTCCGCGTCCAGTGCTGCGGCGTCTCGTCGATTGGAATAATCGACGCAGAGCGTCGGCAGAGCATTCCCACGCGGAGCGATGGGAACGAGGGAAAACTACTCGGTCAACTGCAATGCAACAGTTAACAGTTCGGCCTTGAGGCGCGCCCGCTGCTGCTGCCAATTGGCGTCGGTGAGTTCGCCCACGGCGTGGAGATCGTCCAGTTTGGCAATGCGCTGAAGCAGTTCCGTGCGCTGGCGGCGCATCAACGCTTTTTCGTCGCCGGTCTGGGTCATGGCTGCCCGCCAGGCCCAAACAAAGACGCCGGCTAAAGCCAGCAGCAGAACGCCGCCCAACGCCCACGGCGTCCATCCCTCCAGTTGGGGTACACGGGCGGAGGCAACGGGACTCTGGGTGCCGCCGCTGCTCTGGGCAGCCCGCGGGTCCAAGTCCCCGGCTGCGAGCAGGCCAGAGAGCTGAGCCGACACCCTCTGGTCTGGTGTCACATTCTCGCTCTGCCACATCTGGTAGACTTCGCCCTGAATGTCCTGGGGGCCGAGACTGGTCAGACCGGTCACTTCAACTTTCATCCCCGGCAGTTCCGCAACGAGCAGATTGAGGCTGCGGGTTGAGTAGGGGACTGAGCCTGCAAATTCAGTGGCTGTGCCATTGAAAGGCAAGGCATAGCGCACAACAATCTGGCGCGTCCCGGAGCCGGGGACCACCGGCGCAGTGTCGTAGATGGTGTGGCCCACCTGCTGGAAGCGCCCGCCCAGCTCGCCGTTCTCAAAGGTAATCTCCACGGCTGCTGGCGGCACAGAAATCGCCACCGTTACCGGCATATCCACGCCCTCCAGCGTCTTGCCCGTAAAGGCCCGGTCGCTGCTGTTGCCATAGGCGTAAATCTGACCGACGATCAGCGCGCCGGGCTGGGAATCCACAATCCAGTGCGCCCGCTCAATGGTGATGCCGCTGTCGTCGTCGGTGGGTTCGTAGACGTTGACCGTTGTTTCCAGGCTGCTCTGGCCTGCGCCGAACATCAGAATCGGGCTGCTGTAGCTGATTCCTTCCAGAGAGGTCGAGGCGAAGTAGACAATCGACGGGTCGGTTCCCAGATCGGCAAAGGAGAATGCACCATCTGCGCCCACAGTGGTGGTGAAGGCGACCACCGGCTCGAAGTCCACGAAGCCCTCCAGCACAACTTCGATCCCTTCTACCGCCGCGCCGTCTGCCGTTCCCTGCACCACACGTCCGTTCAGCACGCCGCTGCCAGGGCGATAGGCCGATGCCCAGGCTGGGATGTAGGAAAAGGTACGCACAAATTCCAGTACGTTGCGCTGCTGCTCGTCGCTGAACTCCGCACCGACCTCCGGGTGCGCGGCCTGCCAGCCTGCCAACCAACCGGCCTGGCTGATGGCCATCGCGTAGCGGGCGTCGGTGAAGTCGGTCAGCACGTCCGCGCCTTCAGGACCATCACCCGCGCCCGTGTCGCCGTGACAGGAGGCGCACGCGCCCGTGTAGAGCAGGCCGCCCGTCTCCACGGCAAGCTGATCCGTGTGCAGATTCCAGGCGTAGGAGACTGCGTTCCAAATCTGGCCGTCGTTCAGCTGGTTGCTCCAGGGGGGCATCAATTTTTCAATGCGCCCAAATTTGGCGGTGAAGAACAACTCAGCCGGGCTACGTTCCCAGAGCGCATTGGGATCAGCGAAAGCAGTCGGCGGGCCGGGCAGGCTGGCCGCGGTGGGGCCATCGCCCCGCCCCGTCTCCCCGTGACAGGCTACACAGTTCTCGGCAAAGAGGGCGCGGCCGGCGCGGGCGTTGGGGGG
>JACQGT010000130.1 GCA_016199425.1 Chloroflexota bacterium | reverse complement strand
GTAGGGGCGCTTGCTTGCTGCGCCCGGCACACACGCGACGGGCGCAGCAAGCAAGCGCCCCTACAGAGAAAATCTTTACCCGTAAAACTATAGCAAGGAGAAAGCAATGACCCAAGAGACAACACCCACCCCGGACGTATGGCGTCGTCTGTACGAACTGATGGCCCAGGTGAAAGAGATGGCCCCCTGGGAATGGATGTACGAATCCGACGTCTTCGCGGTGCAAGACCCCGAAAACCAGGAATACTACTTTGTCAGTGTGATGGGCAATCTGGGCGAGTATCTGTCGATTGCGGTCTACCTGGGGCCGAGGGCCTACTACCGGCTGTTGGAGTTTGCGGAGCACGTAGGCGACAGTGCCACCGGCGAGGAATTGATGGAGATTGCCCATCTGCAAGCCTCTTTTGAGGATCGGGAGCAACTGACCGCCCAGGATCGGGATACAATCAAACAGTTGGGGCTGAAATTCCGGGGCAAGATGGCCTGGCCGCTCTTGCGTAGCTACCGGGCGGGCTTTGCACCCTGGCTGCTGGAAGCCGACGAGGCGCGTATCCTTACATTGGCTCTGGAGCAGTTGTTGCATGTGGCTCCTCGCTTCGGGGACGAGGAGATCGAATTCCCAGAGGAGCGGGGCGTCTTCTTCACCCGCGCGCTGGACGCGGATGGCCGCTGGCAGGATCGCATTGTGGCCGTCCCTCCCGCCGAGCCGGAGTCCATCGACATCCTTATCCCCAAAGAGAGCGCCGATGCCGTGCGCCGTCTGCGCCGTAGCCACAACGTCCTCGAGGCGGACCTTTTTCTGATGCCGGGTATGTTTGGCGACCGCAAGGGCCGCCCCCAAATGGCCTATATTTTTATGGTTGTAGACAAAAGCAGTGGGATCATTCTCTCCAGTGAACCCTTGTACGTGGAAACCACCTTTGCCGCTATGCTGGCGGAAGTGCCCGAGCGGTTGGTACGTATCTGCCTGCAAATGCACGGAATCCCCGCCGAAATCCACGTGGGCAGCGAGCGTACTGAATGGCTGCTTTCATCTCTTAGCTCTCTGATGGACTGCAAGATCAAACGGGTGCGCCATCTGCGCGCTCTGGACAATGCCAGGGATGCGATGTTTCAATTCTTTATGAGGTAGGAAATCGAACACTCCAGCCCCGATCACAGAGAGCAGATTATCCAATGACATCCCCTATCACCCTCTACGCAACCCCCACCTGCCCCGGCCTGCCACCCATGCGTGGACTGCTGGCCCAGGCAAAGGTTCCCTACCGATTGCCTATGGCGTGCTGCGCTTTTTTGAAATCATCTGATTCTGAAATGGAGCGATTCCCTTATGTCCCAAGCATCCCTCGCCCTCCACGGCGGTACACCTGTCCGCACAAAAGCCTGGCCCCGCTGGCCCCAGTGGGATGAAAGCGAACGTTCCGGCCTGCTTGCCGTCCTCGAACGGGGCGAGTGGGGCGGCTACGACAAAGCAGTACGAGACTTCGAGGTGGCCTTTGCCGCCCGCCACGCCGCGGCCCACTGCATAACGACCGTCAACGGCACGACGACGCTGGAAACGGCTCTGCGCGCTTTGGGCATCGGCGCAGGCGACGAGGTGATCGTCCCGCCCTACACATTTGTCGCCACGGCCTCGGCTGTGCGGATGGTCGGGGCCACACCCGTCTTTGCCGACGTGGAACTGGAGACTTGGAATCTCTCCATTCCTGGGGTGGAAGCGGCCATCAGCGAACGCACCAAAGCGGTGATCCCCGTCCACTTCGGCGGCCTGCCCGCAGATTTGGACGCACTCCTGCCTCTGGCGGCCCGTCACGGCCTGGCAGTGATTGAAGACGCGGCCCACGCCCACGGCAGCAGTTGGAACGGCAAACCAGTGGGCAGCCAGGGCACAGTTGGCTCTTTCAGCTTCCAAAGCAGCAAAAACCTGACCGCAGGCGAAGGGGGCGCGCTGCTGACAAACGACCCGGTTCTGGCCGAGAAGATGTGGAGCATCGCCAACTGCGGGCGGCGCAGCGACGGCCCCTGGTACGAACACCTCAATCTGGGCACGAACCTGCGTCTGAGCGGCTGGCAGGCGGCCATCCTCTCCGCGGGGCTGGCCCGGTTGGACGAGCAGTTGCAACGGCGTATGGCCAACGCCCGCCGTCTGCACAGCTTTCTGGAAGAGATCGACGGGCTGACACCCCAGCGCTGGGACGAACGAGCCGACGCCCACGCCCATCACATCTTCCTCATGCGCTACGACACTGAGCTTTTCGCCGGGCTGCCCCGGAGTGAGCTGATCGCGGCCCTGCGCGCCGAAGGCATCCCCGCCTCGCCAGTCTACCCCTATCCTCTCTACGAGCAGCCGCCACTGGTCGAACCCTTCAGCCGGGTGACACCCTGCCCGAACGGGGAACTGCTCTGCCAACAGACCGTCGCTCTGGGCCAAAATCTGCTCCTGGCCGAGCCGGAAGAGATGGACGACGTGGCGAATGCGATTCTGAAAGTGCGGGAGAATGTGGGGAATCTGATGCGTGAAGCGTGAAATGTGAGATCGCCGGCCTGTCTCACGTTTCACGTTTCACGTTTCTGGTGCGATCAAGCAGCGCCACAAGCGCGTTCTCGTCGCCAAAGCTGCCCGGTTTCATCACAACCCGCAGGCTGCGCCCGTTGACCTGCGCCGTGCAGAGCGGCATCCCCGGCAGCAGTTCGGCCTGGACGGTCAGCCGCTCCACGCCCAGGCGGGAGAGGACGGCCACAGCCGTATCCCCGCCGACGAGAAGCAGCAGGTCCGGCTGGCTGTGTTCGATCTGAGCCAGGGCAGCGTCCGCCAGAAGTTCGGCCCGCCGACGGGCTTCGGAACCGTCCAGCACAGCGCCGGGCGCGGGTGGGGGCTGGTGGATAAGGACAAGCGGTGCGCCGTCGGGAGCAGGGGAAGATGCGCTGCCCGCTTCCACAACCAGACAAGGCGCAGCGGGATAGGCCGCCAACAGCCCCCCGATCTGCCGGTGGGCCATCGGGCTGCCGCTGCCCACAACGACGAGTGCTTTGCCTTCAGACCTGCCAGGTTTCGGAAAACCTGGCAGGTCT
>JACQGT010000102.1 GCA_016199425.1 Chloroflexota bacterium | reverse complement strand
GGTATATCCAGTGGAATTCTCAGTTCAGATGTCATTCCCCCTCCTCTCTCAATAGCTTAGTGAAAGACCTATTCTATGTCAACCCCCTGTATTCCCAAAGAACCAAATTCGGCTGCCGCCTGATTGCCGTGAAAGTAATCAAGCAATACATCCGTATCAACGATCTTCATTGACCAGATAACCCTGACGTATTTCATTGACGAAAGCAACGCCATCGCCGGGGATGTCTGTGCGGTCAGCCCACATGCCAAACGACTCGTCCAGTTTTTCCTGTAATTGCTGAAGAGTCAAAATTACAAAGTGCCCGTCACCGTTGCGCGTGACGATAACTTCGTCGCCTTCGTGGAAAAACTTTCGGGCTGCCTCTGGCAGAGCAACTTTGAATCCATCTTCGACTATCACCGTAGTCATCAGTCTCTCCTATCGCTGAAAACCGCCTGCCGCGCTGCCGTAGCCGGTCAGTTCCACATAACCGCGACCACTGACCGCCGCGCCTTCCATTGTACCACGAATCGTCGTTGCGCCCTCGTAATAGACAAAGGCGACGGTCATCTCCTGGTCCGGGATGAGCGGCTGGATGGTCAGGTCGATGGCGTAGGCGGGGAAGCTCACCTGCCAGCCGGCAGGGTATTCGATGCCGGTGGTGGGGCTGGTCCAACGGCCGGTGGGGGTGAGGGTGAAATCGTCGGGCCGAATCGTCACCTGCCGCCCGTCGGGGTAGCTGAGTGTGCCTTCGAAGATGTCCTGGGGCTGGCCGCTGGCCGAGCGCACCTGGGCAAACATCAGCACTACGCCGTTGTCCAGCGTCACCGCGAACCAGTCCCAGCCCAGCGCGTCGCCGCTGAGCGCGCTGCTGCCGAATTCGTGATCCATCCAGCTCAGGCCCGTGACCGCCGTCGTCACGCCGTCGAAGGTGACGCTGCCCTGGCTTTCCAGGCGCACCAGACTGTAGTAGTAGCTAGCGTTGCCCGCCTCCGGCCCCTTCTGGCTCAGCCCCCGCTGGCCGTGAAGCAGGGCGGGGCGGCTTTCGGTCAGGGCCAGGTCTAGGGCGACGGAGCCTTCGGCTCCGTCGATCTGCGCGGTGAGCCGGTAGCTCTGCGGCCCGGTCTGTTCGGCCCGCCAGTCTTCCAGCCAGACCGCGTACGCTGGTTCACCCTCGGCCCCGGCCAGTCCGCCCGCGCCCCGGCTGAAACGATCGAAGGCGCGATGCTCCTGGGCCGGTCCGCTGGTGACCGCAAAGTGGGCCATATAGAGTTGGGTGGCGGCCAGGTTCGAGGGGCGTTCCGGCTGCCCCGGCGCCAGCGCGCTGCGAAAGAAGGTGAGCTGGTAGCCATACGCCCCGCCGTCGTCGCCGGTCAGGTTGCCCGTGTAGTACCACCACTCGGTGGCGTACTCGTCGTGGGGGCCGTGATCTCTGGGAAAGACGAACTCAATCGGTTCGTAGGCCCGGGCGAAGGCGCTATCCACCGGGCCGCTGAGCGCGTCCACCACATTGGCCGAAGCCAGGGGCGGGGGCGGCGCAGCGCAGGCGGAGAGGAAGATCGTCAAGAGGAACGCGCAAAAAATAAACAATTGGGTAGGGCGCATGGGTCACTCTGAAGCCGGGAAAATATTGGGTATTGGATATTGGGTAGTGATGTTTGGTGGTCGTAGGGAAGAAAGTGAGCAGTGAGCAGTCGGTTGGCGACGCTACTGATGACTGCTTACTGATAACTGCTCACTATTTACTGACACCCCTCAATCGTCCCCACGAAATATCCAATACCCAATACCTTATACCCGTTCCAGGGCTTGGGCCAAATCCGCAATCAGATCGTCCGTGTCTTCCACGCCCAGGGCCAGGCGCACCAGTTCATCTCGGATGCCCAGGGCCAGACGCTCTTCGGGCGCAGTGTCGTAGTAGCTGATGATGTAGGGCTGCTCGATGAGACTTTCCACGCCACCCAGACTGGGGGCAATGCGGGGGATGCGACAGGCGTCGATGAAGCGGCTGGCGCCGGGGCCGTCGCTTTCCACTTCAAAGCTGACCACACCGCCGAAGCCGGTCATCGACGCGGCGGCCACCGCGTGGTCCGGGTGGCTCTCCAGGCCGGGATACCAGACCCGGCGGATGCGTGGGTGATCTTCCAGGAAGCGGGCGACGGCCAGCCCGTTGGCGTTGTGTTGGGCCATACGCAGCCCCAGGGTCTTCAGCCCGCGCAGGATCAGAAAAGCCGTGTGGGGGTCCACCACCGCGCCGATGACCCCCTGGGCCTGGCGCAGGGCGGTGGTCATCGCAAAGCTGCCCACCACACAGCCAGCCAGCAAGTCGTTGTGGCCGGCCAGATATTTGGTGACACTGTGGACCACCAGATCGACGCCGTACTCCAGAGGGCGGATGTTGACGGGCGTTCCGAAGGTGCCATCGATGACGGTCTTCAGATTGTGGCGCTTGGCAATGTCCACCAGACGGGAGTAGTCGAGACAGCGCAGAAAGGGATTGGTGGGGGATTCGGAGAAGATGAGCTTTGTGTTGGGGCGAATGGCCGCTTCCATTGCCGCGTAGTCGCCGGGCTTGACAGTAGTACACTCGATGCCGAAGCGGGCCAGGAAGGAGTTGCAGAAGATGCGGGTGCGCCGGTAACAGTCCTCGGTAATGACGAAGTGATCGCCCTGGGAGAGCAGAATCATCAGTGTGGTGGTGATGGCCGCCATGCCGCTGGAGACGAGGAGCGCGTCGTCCGCGCCTTCCAGGCTGGCCAGCTTGGCCTGGGCCGCATAGACCGTCGGGTTGCCGTAACGTCCGTACTCCACCCGCTCCGGCACGTCCCAGAACATTTTATCTTCCTGATAGGCGATGAGTGCATCCGTATTCTCAAATGTGTAAGTGGACGTCTGCACAATCGGCACAGTCAGGCTGTGGTGGGTCACGTAGGGGGCCTCGCCGGCGTGGACAGCCGCGGTCTGAGGGGTGACGCCGTTGGGATGATGAGTGGTCATGGGTCTCTCCGTGGGAAAATTACGTATTTCGTATTGCGTAAGCGTAAGTGATGATCAGGTGTGTATGATTGTTGGTCGGTGGGGAATGAAACGTGAAACGTGAGAAAGGCCGGTGATCTCACGCTTCACGAGTCACGTTTCGTCGAGTGCGCACGACGGAATACGCAATACGCAATACGCAATACGCAATACGCAATACGCAATACGCAATACGC
>JACQGT010000101.1 GCA_016199425.1 Chloroflexota bacterium | reverse complement strand
TACGAATACATCGGGCCAGCGCAGAAACAGTGAGCAGTGAGCAGTAATCAGTGAACAGTTATCAGTACCGTCGGGCGAGACACCCCCACTGCTTACTGATAACTGTTCACTGATAACTCTCCCCTAGTGGTCGTGCGCGTAGTGGCGGGCCAGAATATCCGCGCCGAAGTCGTTGGCCGGGTCGCGCCAGACGCTGTGGATGTGGTTGGCGTCGTTCTGGGTGTTGTCGTACTCCACCAGGAAGTTGGGCGCTTGCAGCCGGTAGTAATGGCCCTGGCGTCGTTCCAGCCCCCCCGCCCAGGCAAAGTGGATTTTCTCGATGCCCGTCTGTTGCAGCCGGGTCAGTTCGATCTCGGCCAATTCATCGGGCATGCGGTGGATGTACTCGCCGATGAGCGCCTGGAGAATCTCCCGTTGGCCTCCGGTCATCGCTCCCGCGGCCAATCCTTTGGGAGTGCTGCTGTAGCTAAGCGCGTCGATGTGGCTGTGTTCCAGACCAGCCGCCACCCGCCACTGCTCGATCGCGGTTTCGCCCAAATGCAACTGCCCGTCGGCAATCTGCCGGTGGTTGGATGTCACCATATCCGACGGCGCGCTGGGGGCCAGAATGACCGCGGCCCGCTGGCCTTCGTCCAGGGCAAAGAGCAGTTCCCGGGCCAGGTCTTCCACACCGGCCAGGGGGCGCAGGCTGGCAACCGCGCTCAGGGGCATCTCCGCGGGGTTGGAGCCGAAGAAAGTGGGCGTGGGTGCAACGATCTGTCCCTTCACAATTGTAAAGTTGAGCGAGATGTGATGGCCCTCGAAACGCCAGCCCCACGGCTCTGTGGCGCTGGGCTGGCCGAAAATGGAGACGTAGTAGAGGCTGCCGTCCCGCCCGGTGTCCGGCCAGATCCATCCTTCTTTGAAGTCGAGAGTCATCTCCAGGCCGACGATTGTGGAGGCGGTGACGTAGCCTGTACGGCTGAGTCCAGCGGCGATCAGTTGCTCGGCCTTGCGTCGCTGGTGGCGTTCCATATTGGCAAAGGGCAGACCGCCCCGGGCCACAGGCGTGAAGTGCCAGTCGGTGCGGGCTTCCTGGGCGGGGAAGGAGAAGTGGGCCTGGCGGCGCTGGTAGGGAGCCAGGGAGGTGAGGAAAGCGACAGCGGCTTCGCCCATGCGTTGGACGAGTTCGCGTGCGCCGCTTCCGGTGGGCAGATCGGTTAGCTGTGACATACGGGCCTCTTTGTGTGTGGCGGGGGTGAAATTCCAAATCGTAGGAATCATACCCGATCCTGGCCTGGCTTTCAACCGCGGAAAACGTTCGACAGAGGCAGAGTGTGGTAGACTGCAACTATTGAAACGGATGCTTTCTTTTATCCCATCATCTCTCCTTCCCTCTATTGCGAAAGGATCGGTATGTACCCCCTCCCTTCTCTCACAACCGAGCAGATGCGCGAAGTCGATCGGCTGATGATCGAAGAATATCACATCGAACTGATCCAAATGATGGAGAACGCTGGACGCAATCTGGCGCTGCTGGCGAAGCGGATGCTGGATGGCGACATGGCGGATCGGCCTGTGGTGGTCTTGGCCGGGCGGGGCAACAATGGCGGCGGTGGATTGGCGGCCGCCCGCCATCTGCTCAACTGGGGCGCGTGGGTGCAGTTGCTTCTTACCCACCGCCCGCAGGAATACCGGGGTGTGGCTGCCCACCAGTTGTCGATTCTGCAGGCGATGGACGCGCCCCTGGCCTGGGCCGAGGATGGCTGGGAATTGCCCCCGGCGGACCTGATCATCGACGCGGTGATCGGCTACGGCTTGCAGGGCAACCCGACCGGCGCGGCAGCCAATCTCATCGCCCTGGCCAACAGCAGCGTGGCCCCCATCCTCAGCCTGGACGCGCCCAGCGGTCTGGACACGGCTACCGGACACCTCTACAGCCCCCACATCGTCGCCGCGGCCACAATGACTCTGGCTCTGCCCAAAGCCGGGCTGCTGACGCCCGCAGCCCGCGCCGCCGTCGGTCAACTCTATCTGGCCGATATCAGTGTGCCGCCCGCGCTCTACGAACGCATCGGTCTGGACGTGCCGCCTATTTTCGCCACGGATACGATTCTGTCGGTGGAAGTTGCAGACGGGACGGCGCGTGTCTCTGTGTAACCAACCGCATCGGAAGTTCCTCTTTTATCCGTGTGAATCCTGATAATCCGTGTCAATCCGTGTCCTTATTTTCACAGTAGCGGGGTGACTTCCCATGACAATCCTCAACTTCGGTTCCGTCAACATCGATCACGTCTACCGGGTGGAGCATCTGGTGCGCCCCGGAGAAACCATCGCCAGCCAGGACTATCACCACTTCTCCGGCGGCAAAGGCTTCAACCAGTCCATCGCCCTGGCCCGGGCCGGCGCGGCTGTGAGCCACGCGGGACGCATCGGTGGGGATGGGGTCTGGTTGCGGGAACAACTGGCCGGGGAGGGGGCAGATGTGCGCCTTTTGGAAGTGATCGACGGTCCTTCGGGTCACGCCATCATTCAGGTGGACGCGACGGGTGAAAACGCCATTATCCTTTTCGGGGGGGCCAACCGGACGATCACCCCAACTGCTGCCGAAGAAATTTTGGACAGCTTTGGGGGGAAAGACTGGCTGCTTCTGCAAAACGAAATCAGTTCGATGCGGGAAATTCTGCAACTGGCTGGGGAAAGAGGGCTGCGGATTGTCTTCAACCCTGCGCCTATGGCAGCGGAGGTGTTGGACTATCCGCTGGATGGGGTGTCCATCTTTGTTCTGAACGAAGTCGAAGGGGAAGCCTTCACCGGCGCAACCGAACCGGAAGCGATTCTGGCCGGGATGCGCCGCCGCTTCCCCACGGCTACGGTCGTTTTGACTCTGGGCGCGGACGGGGCTATCTACGACGACGGCGCACAGCGTATCCACGTCCCGGCCCAACCGGTGCAGGCTGTGGACACCACCGCCGCCGGCGACACATTCATCGGCTACTTCCTGGCCGGGCTGAGCGCCGGCGACGCTCCCCAGGCCGCGCTGGAGCTGGCGACACGGGCCGCGGCCATCTGCGTCACCCGCCCCGGCGCGGCCCCCTCTATCCCCCGGCGGGAGGAAGTGAGCAGTGAACAGTAATCAGTCACGTGGCGTCATCGCCCAGAAAAAAGGACACGGATTGATACGGATTGTCAGGATTTACATGGATAAAATCTGCGAAAATC
>JACQGT010000096.1 GCA_016199425.1 Chloroflexota bacterium | reverse complement strand
TGCTTCCGGGAATGGTACTAAAACAAAAGTGTCGGGTAGCTAGAACGATCGAGATTGTTTCAGCACGATTTCCTCCTGAAGATAGTTGATAGTTCGATACACTGGGCGTGAAACGAAAACTGACGAAACTTCGATAGATTGACAACAATGAGGGTGCCTGCGTACCGATGGATAGCAAAGCAGATAACGGGGCGAAGAGGGAAGGGGGAAGGGCAGCGTCGCCATTGTTTGCGCCAGTGAGGGCAGCGTCTTTAGGCAACCCCACGGGTGGCGTTAGTATAAACTTTTCGGTGGCTAGTGTCAACTTAGTGACTGATCCAGGAGCCGCGGAGTTCGCGGAGGAATTCAGGAGAAAATCTCCGCGTGCCTCCGCGCTCTCCGCGCCTCCGCGGTGTGCTGCTTGGCTTTTTGCAGTAGAGTCATCCTTTTGATTCTCCGCAAAGCCACGAAGCGACGCCAGAGGGTATGTCATCTCAACCGCTGATCCAATTCCTGGCAGAAGTCGAAGAGATTCTGTTGGCTAACAACCTGCTATAGAACCCAACCACAGCGAGACGATACAATGACCCTTTCCCACCTGACCCAATCCGTCGAACAACTGGCCGCCGCGATGGCTCACCTGACCGACGCCGAACTGGGCAGCGGAGCCTATGCCTGGGGGGAGTACGCCGGCGTGCGCATGGCCTTGCTCGGCACGGCCCAGGACCTGGACGAACTGGCTGCCCGTCTGCTCGTCCAGCGCGGCGCGGCGGGCAACCCGCCCACCCACGCCCAACTGCTCCTGGCCCGCCACCGGGAAGCCTATCGCGGCCTGCTGGCCCTGCTGGTGGGGATAGAGCCGGCAGAACTCACCCGCGCGCCAGCCCAGGGCGAATGGTCGGTGGCGGAGGCCCTGCGCCACATCGACAGCGCGGAACGGGGCTTTTTTATCTCCATTCTGGCCGGGCTGGACGCGCAGGTGAAGGGTGTGGCTGCCGCGATGCCGCCCCGGGAGCAGCGGGCCGCGTTCCTGGCCGAGGCTGACCCCGCGCCGGCTGAACAGTCCGCACCAGTCGAACGGCTGGCCGCCTACGCCCGGCTGCACTTTTTGGTGGAAACGAAACTGGCAGGTTTGACCGGCGACCAGTTGCAGACCCGTTCGCCCTTTTGGGAGCCGACGCAGCCGTCGGTAGGCTTCCGCATGGGCCGCTTCACCGCGCATTTGCGGGAGCACACTGTGCAAGTGGAAAAGACGCTGCTGGCGTTGGGTCACATTCCCGGCGAAGCGGCCCTGCACATCCGCACGCTCTTTGGCGCGCTGGCCGGGGTGGAGGGCAGTCTGATGGGTGCGGCGGAATTAGCTGGCGAATGCGCAGAGCTGGCGCAAACGATTGCCCGGCGCGCCGAGGAGGTGGCGCAGGCCGTGGCCGACAGCGCGGCGCTGATCGCCGCCATCCGCGCTGGGGACAGCGCGCGGGTAGACGCGTTGCTGGCGCAGAATCCCCGGCTGGTGGACGCCAGCGACGCCAACCAGCAGTCTGCGGTGCTTGTGGCAACCTATGCCCATCAGTTCGCCATTGCCCAGAAGTTGCACGCAGCCGGCGCGGAGCTGGACCTCTTCTCCGCCGCGGCCATCGGCTATCTGCCGGAAGTGGAGCAGTACTACGCCTGGAAGCCAGAAAGCATCAACTGGTACGCCAAAGACGGCTTCACACCCCTGCAACTGGCCGGCTATTTCGGCCAGGAGGAGATGGCCCGCTATCTCACCGGCAAGGGCGCGGACGTCCACGCGGTGAGCAAAAATGGAATGGAACTACAGGCCCTCCACGCCGCGGTGGCAGGACGCAATGCTGCGATTGTGCGGGCGCTGATCGATGCGGGCGCGGATGTCCACGCGCAGCAGGCGGGCGGCTTTACAGCACTGATGGCTGCCGAACAGAACGGGGACGAGGAGATTGTGGCGTTGTTGCGAGAAGCGATGGACGGGTAGACGCACTGTAGTATATGTGATTGGCGGTGTACGCAAGAGCAAAGGAGCATATCCATGTGGCACTCTCTGCATGACAGACCAACCCCGAAAGCCGTGTCTGTTCCACTGATGTTCGGAACGTTTGTGATTTTCCTCTGCCTATTGTTGTTGAGTGTTCATTTCACGTCTATCGGGCAAGGAGCTTTCCTTGCGGTTGAACCAGACAGCCTGCTCGCTGCTTCCTCTCGGATTTTCACTCTCTCCTCAGGTCCTGCCGCCACGACACCCACAGGCGGGCAGGCCACCATACCTCCTCCCCCGTTTCACGATCTGGCCCTGGCCGACGTTGCTCCGCGTATCATTGACATCAAGCAGCCGGCCCATATCCTGCCCGCTGTGCAAAATAAGGGGAATACCAGCGAGGTGAACGTTCAGGTCACAGCGGTGATCAGCAGGAACGGAGTTGTACTCTACGAACAGGCGCAAATGATCAAAACCATCGCGCCTGGACAGTGGGTACACCTGACATTCCCCCAATTTGCGCCGACAGAACTTGGAGAGTATCTGATCAGGGCGGAAGTAGTAATCGCTGATGACCGCCTGTCCAACAACCAGACTACTCGAATTCTGCGGGTGGTGGATGGCAAACCCGATGTCTGGACCAAAGACAACCCGGAAGACAACGGCGATGTTCCCAGCAACCCCTGGTTCTGGTCGCCGGACCTGTGGGTGCGCAACAAAGACGACGGCGGCCTCATCCATCAGGACCCGATTGCCGGTGTGCCCAACACAGTCTATGTGCGTCTGCGCAACCGGGGGGATAGCCCTGCGGATGGCACCGTCGATGTCTATTGGCACGCGCCAGCCCTGGCCACCCATTGCAACGACTGGGCCTACATCGACACGGCCTCCTTCCTGAATCTGGAGCCCGATGAGGTCCGCGTGGTGAAGGTGACGTGGATTCCGCCCTATACCGGCCACACTTGTCTGTTCGATGTGGTGGATTCGCCGCTGGATCCATACGACCGCGCCCTGGAGTGTTCGCCTGAGCGGGTGCCCTGGGACAACAATGTGGAGCAGCGCAATCTACAGGTCATTGCCAATTCCAGGCCAGCGGGCAGCGCGGTGGACGCCGCAGCCGTCTACGCAACCGAGGTGGAACTGGTCAACGTCTACAGCCATGACAAAAACGTCGATCTGGTGGTCAAACGAATGACATTCCCCCTGTCTGGAACGGTTGACATCCAACTGCCAGACTACCTGTTCGACCGTTGGATGGCGCATCCGGAGCGTTGGGATGAGGGCGTTCAAATTCTGACACCCACCCAAACGATCCGCGTGACCGGCGCGATCTCAGCCACGATTGGGGCTATCCCTATGCAGGCGAATGAATTGGCGATGGTGAGTTTGCGCTTTGACGGCCCGGTGGGGAAAGAATACGAAGTAGCTCTTGAGGAGTGGATTCACGGGGTGGCTGTAGGCGGCATCGGCTTCCAGTGGATCATCCCGGAAGATCGCACCCGCTGGCTGCCACTGATTGCCCGTTAGTTAATAGTAGGGCAGACGGGCTTCAGCTTTCAACCGCGTCATAATATCGACAACCTAGCCCTGAAATACGGCCACGTGCTGGCCCAAATGTGTCTCTCGCAATTGAGGATGCATGGCCAGATAGGCCGCTATCTCTCGCTGCATTTTCTCTTCGGCGGCTTGTTCCAGAGAAGAACGGAGGGTCTGGCTCGCCAGATCCTCCACACTGCTGCCTCGTTCCCCAGCCAGCTTTTCCAATTGCACGAAAGTGCGTTCTTCCAGCGTCAATTCCAAAATCCTACTCATTGTTCAGCGTCCTTTCTCACGCACCGTCGCTAATTTCGTCTTGCATGTAGTCTCACTTTTCGTTATACTGATCGCATGGACTGGGAACTATTCGACCGCTATGGCAATCCCATTTATATGACGAATGAGCGTTGGTTGCACGCCCAGGAAAAGCGCCCGTGGCTCGCCGATCATCTGGATGAGGTGCTAAGTACGCTCCGTCGTGGCCGCCGAGAACAGGACCCGCTGAACACACGCAAGTACAAGTACTACTGGCCGTGCCATTCACTTGGAACAGAGTTCAATCATCTGGTCGTCGTTGTTCTGTTCGGCGAACGGGTGGATGGTTCAGGTCGAATCGTGCCGAACAATTATGTGGTCAATGTGTGGGCTGTCTATCTCTACAGCCGAAGGTGAAATATGCAAACCGAGCGCTACGAATACGACGAAGAAACGGACGTTCTCGATGTTTATTTCGACGAGAATCGACCCGCTTGGACGATTGAGTTGACGTCCAATGTACTGATCGCCATTGACCGCTCAACAGAGCAGGCAGTGAGTTTGACGCTGCTCGATTATACCGAACTGATCCGCCGCACCGAGTGGGGGCCACGCAGCTTTCCGCTCACTGGTCTCGCCCACCTATCCCAGCAAGAACGCCGCCTCGTTCTCTCTGTGCTGCATGCGCCGCCGGTCAACCGCTGGCTGGATGTTTCGTCGGTTCATCTGATGCCAGATTCACCCTTCGCGGTCACGCATCTGGAAGCGCCGCCGCCATCGGTAGCGAAGCTGCTTGCCCTGACGGCATAGCCGACAACCGCGCAAACAACGCCCGCAACTCCTCTGTGGGTAGCTCCGCCAGCAGCCAGTCGATCTCCGCCTGGGCTTCCGCCCGTAGACGTTCTGCCTCCTCCGCATTGCCGCTCAGTTCGGCCAGGGAACGCAGCAGCCGCCAGCGTACCCGGCGCGCGCCCAATTCATCGGCCACGGCCAGCCCGGTGCGCAGAGACGCCGCCGCTTCCTCCTTGCGCCCGGCCTGGAGCAGCGCCTGGGCATACAACAGATGCACGTCGTAGACGTAGACCTGTGAGCCGTTGGCGGTCAACCGCGCCAGCAACGCCTCAAGACCGGCGATGGCGTCGTCGATACGCCCCTGGGCCAGGGCCAGCTCTGCGCTGACCAGCGGTACAAACAGCAGAGAGAGAAACCAGAAGGCCTGATCGAGCTGCTCCTCGGCTACGGCAAGCCGATCCGCTGCCTGCGCTATCTCTCCTTGCGCCAGTTGCACATGCGCGGCCAAAGCCAGGAAGTGGGTGTTCAGGAAAGGGATATCAGCGCTGCCTTCCAGCGCCTCCTCCAATTCCGCCAACGCCCTCTCCGTCTGGCCCAGATTGCTCAACAGCCAACCCCGCCCCGCCTGGTTCAGGACAATCTCCCCTTCCTGTCCCACCTGCCGGCCCAATGCGATGTAACGCTCGGCCGCGGTCAGCGCTTCTTGGGTGCGGCCCTCTTCGATGAGGATAAAAGTGAGAATAAAGCCAGCCCCCACTTCGCCGCCCAAATTGCCAATCGAGCGGCTGATGCGTTCCGCCTCGGCCAGCGCCGCGCGTACTTCTGCAAATCTGCCCAACTCGAAGTATCCCACAGCGACGTGGATGAGCGCGGAAGCCAGAAGCGGCAGATTGCCCTGTTCCCGCAACAGAGCCTGGGCTGCCTCGTTGAGCGCCAACGCGCGCTGAATTTGGCCGCTGAAGAGGTAGGGCCGGTAGAGATCGTTGAGCAGCACGGCCTTCATCTCCCGGATCGCCGGGCCGATCTCCGGGTCATCTTCGTAGTGGACGCAAATTGCCAATCCCTCTTCGCCATAGGTCAGGGCCTTGTGGGCCGAACCGCCAAAGGAATCCACCAGCGACAGATTCCACAGGGCGCGGGCTTCGGAAAGGGGATCGTCCTGTTTCCGGGCCAGGGCCAGGGCGTGCTGGGCCAGACGCTCGGCCGCGGCTGAGTCCCGCACCGGGGTGAAAGTGGCGCGAATGGTCGCCTCGGCCAGCCAGCCGGCCAGACAGAAGCGGGGATCGTCCAGCCGCTCGCCCAGGGCCACCATCTCGGCGTAGTTGGCAACCGCCTGGTCGAAGGTCAGCTCCAATTCCAGCGCCCGTCCCCGGTTGGCATAGACAGGCAGCAGATCGTCGGCCAACCCAGCGGCGGCCAGGTCCAGAGTGGCTGCCAACTCCACCGCCCGGTTGTAGTGGGTGAGCGCCTCGCGGATGGCGTAGAGGCGAAAGGCGGCGTGACCGGCCAGCGCGTAGTAGTACACGGCGCGGGTGCTCTCCCCGGCTTCGGCAAAATGCCAGGCCAGCGTTGCTGCCTGTTCGGTCAACTGGTCGGGAAAGAGCGTCTCGATGGCCTGGGCCACCCGCCGGTGAAAAGCCCGCCGCTCTTTGCGCAGGATCGTGCGATAGGCTGCCTCCTGGGTGAGCATATGGCGGAAGTTATACTCACGCTCCGGGATGCGGGCAATTTCCCGGATCAGATCGGCCCGTTGCAGTACCGTCACCTGCTGGTCCACGTGCAGACCGCTCTCGGCGATGGCTTGCAATACGCGCAGGTAGAAACTGCGCCCGATGAGCGCGGCCAGTTGCAGGGTACGCCTGGCTTCCTCGTCCAGCCGGTCGATGCGGGCGGTGATGAGCGCCTGCAGGCTGACAGGGATGTGAATGTCTGGGTCGTCATCCTCCAGACACCAGAAAACCTGCCCCTCGCGCCGCGCCACCGCGCCCGTCTCCAGCAGCGTGCGCACCACTTCCTCCACAAAAAAGGGGTTGCCGTCGGCGTTGTCCAGAATCCGTTGGCGCACGGGGGCAGGCAAATTGTCGATGGCGAGGAGTGAGTCGATCAGCCGGTTGCTGTCGTCCGAGGAGAGGGGGCGCACGTCGATGCGGACAACGCAGTGGGGGAGCTTTTCCAGAGCAGTTGTCAGCAGGGCCCAACCCGGCGCGCCCTCGTCCGGGCGGGTGGCGCAGACGAGCAGAAGCGGCAGGGCGTCGATAAACGGGAGCAGGTGTTGGAGCAACGCTGCCGAGGCCGGGTCGATCCAATGGATGTCGTCGCAGACGAGCACCAGCGGATCCCTTGCCCACTGCCGCCACAGTTGTTCGGCGACGACGAAGAGCAGACCACGAAAGGTCTCGCCTTCCAGGGGTGGGCCATCTTCCCGGCCCAGGCCAAAGAGGGAGTGCAGGGCGCGCTCACTTTGGATCTGGCTCTCCTCCGGCAATGACTCCGCCAATCTGTTCAGCTTTGCGCCGATAGCCTCCACCCCGTCACCGGGCAGAATGTGAGCAGCCTGGCGCACCAGCCGCTGAAAGAGCGCATAGGGTTGGGCGGTCTCGTAGGAAAAGGCCGCTGTTTCCAGCCAATGCGGAATGCGGGGCCCAGAGGGTACCCCGGAATGCGGAATGGAAGAGGGCGTGTCGCCGTTCACAATTCTCAATTCACTATTCACCCCTTCGACAGGCTCAGGACGCCGCATTCGCAATTCTCTGATGAGTCTGCTCTTGCCCAGGCCGGCCTCGCCCACCAGAAAGACGATTCCGCCCACGCCGCGCCGGGCCTTTTCCGCCGCCTCGCGCAGAGTTTGCCATTCGCTCTCCCGCCCAATCAGCGGCGCTTCCAGCCCTTCGATGCCGCGCAGACGGCCCGGATCGCTCTTGCGCCCCAGCACACGCCACGCCCGCACCGGTTCGGCTTTGCCCTTGACTTCGATGCCGCCCAACGCCTCGCAGTCAAAAAGCGGGGCAACTTGCCGCCAGGTCTCCTCGGCGATCTGGACTGTGCCCGGCTGGGCGGTCTGCTCCATACGCGCCGCCAGGTTGATGGCGTCGCCCATCGCGGTATATTCCATGCGCAGATCCGAAC
>JACQGT010000097.1 GCA_016199425.1 Chloroflexota bacterium | reverse complement strand
GGCCCGGCGTGCCCACCACCTCCGAGTTCCATCTCTTTGTAGACTACTTCGCCCGCCAGGGCATCGCAGCGGTCATTTGCAGCCCGGACGAGACCGAATTCCGGGATGGGGTCTTCTATGCCAACGGCGCGGCGGTGGATTTTGTCTACAAACGGGTGCTGATCAGCGAACTGTTGCAAAAATACGGGCTGAAGCACCCGATTGTGTACGCCCTGGAAGCGGGCGCAATCTGTGTGATGAACCCCTTCACCTGCAAACTTCTTCACAAGAAAGCCAGCTTCGCCATCGCCGGGGACGAGCGCAACGCCCACCTGCTCACCCCAGCCGAGCGAGAGGCCATCCACGCCCACGTGCCCTGGACCCGGCTGATTGAGGAGCGCACGACCCTGGACAGAGAGGGCAACCCCATAGACCTGCTGCCCTGGGCCAGCCAGAACCGGGCGCATCTGGTGCTGAAACCCAACGACGAGTACGGCGGCAAGGGCGTACACATCGGCTGGGAGACCGACCAGAGCGTCTGGGACACGGCTCTTTACAACGCGTTGGAAGAGCCGGCCATTGTCCAGGAACGGGCCGTCATCGCCTACGAGGATTTTCCCACAATGGGCGGCGACGGCAGCCTCGCCATCGCCCAGCGGCTGGTGGACTGCGACCCCTTCCTCTTTCACGGCCAGGACGTGACCGGCTGTCTCACCCGGCTGAGCAGCGTGACTCTGTTAAACGTGACCGCCGGCGGCGGGTCGATTGTGCCGGTGTATGTGGTGGAAGAGAGAGATTAGCGATTGGAGATTGGCGATTAGCGATTGGCGAACGGGACGACCCGCTGCTAATCTCCCAATCTCTAATCCCCAATTCCAGGAGAATTCCTATGCCCTACCACTCCCCCCCCTCCTTCAACATTGGCATCGAAGAGGAATACCAGTTCATCGATCCCCAGAGCCGGGAGCTGCTGGGCTATGCCACCCAATCGATGGGTTCCGAGCAGATGCTCATCCGGGAGAAGCAGCCGGAGCTGGAGTTTGCCCAGCGCATCAGCAGCGATTCGATTGAGGTGGGTACGCCCGTCTGCGCCGACATCAAAGAGGCGCGCGCCGAGCTGTTGCGCATCCGCTCCACTCTGCTGGAACAGGCCAGCCGGGAAGGCTTCAAAATTGTGGCCGCCGGCACCCACCCCTTCAGCCACTGGGCACGGGAAGGCCGCCAGCCGGGTCTTTCCCGTTACCGGGCGCTGATCGAAGACACCCAAATCATTGCCCGCCGCCTGCTCGCCTTTGGGATGCACGTCCACATCGGCATCGAAGACCGGGAGCTGTCCGTGGATGTGATGAACGGTATGCGCTATCTGCTGCCCCACATCCTTTGCCTGGCCAACAGCAGCCCCTTCTGGCTGGGCAAGGACACCGGGCTGAAGAGCTACCGGGCTGTGCTGTTGGATGCCCTGCCCCGCACAGGCATCCCCAACGAATTCAACAGCTACGCCGACTACGAAGGCTTCGTGGATACCCTCCTGCGCACCAACAGCATCCAGGGGCCGGGCCAAATCTGGTGGGACATCCGCCCCCACCACCGCTTCCCCACCCTGGAAATCCGCATCTGCGATGTGCTGCCCAGCGTGGAAGATACCCTGGCCGTCACCGCGCTTGTCCAGGCGGTGGTGGTGTGGATGGTGGATTTGCGGATGCGCAATATGTCCTTCCGTCTCTACGACCGCACCCTCATCGCCGAAAACAAATGGCGGGCCGTGCGCTACGGCTTGCAGGGCAAACTGCTGGACTTTGGCATCGAGCAGGAAGCGCCGGTGAAGGCGCTGATCCGGGAGATGCTGGATCGGGTGGAGCCGATGCTGGATCGTCTCAACAGCCGGGCCGAGATCGAACACATCCACACAATACTGGAACGGGGCAGCAGCACCGACCGCCAGTTGGCCGTCTGGAAAGAGAACGGGGAAGATTTGAACGCGGTGGTGGACGACCTGATTGCAGAAACGGAGAGCCTCGGATGAAACGCCCCAGTCTGACCATTGGCATCGAAGAGGAATATCAGGTGGTTGACCCGGAGAGCGGGGAGTTGCGTTCGTTCATCACCCAGTTCATCGAAGACGGGCGGATGGTGATGGTGGAGCGGGAGATCAAGCCGGAGCTGCACCAGTCGATGGTGGAGCTAGGCACGCCGGTCTGCGAGACGCCGGCCCAGGCGATGGAGGAGCTGCTGCGCCAGCGCCAATTTATCTGCAAACTGGCCGAGGAGAAGGGGCTGGCGATTGTGGCCGCGGCCACCCACCCCTTCAGTCGCTGGTCCGATCAGCAGGTGACGCCCTTTCCCCGCTACCGGGGCGTGTTGGAAGAGATGCAGCTATTGGCCCAGCGCCTGCTGATTTTTGGGATGCACATCCACATCGGCCTGAACGATCCGGATTTTGCCATCGACACAATGAATGTGGTGCGCTATATGCTGCCCCACCTCCTGGCCCTGAGCACGAGCAGCCCCTTCTGGTCGGGCCACAAGACCGGGCTGAAGAGCTACCGGGCGGTGATTTTCGAGGACTTCCCGCGCAGCGGCATTCCCGATGTCTACCGCAACCGGGCCGAGTACGAGGGGCTGATCCGCACACTGGTCAACACTGGCTGTATCCCCGATTCCAGCAAAATCTGGTGGGATGTGCGCCCCCATCACACCTACCCCACTCTGGAATTTCGGGTCTGCGACATCTGCACTCGCGTGGACGAAGCCATCGCCATCGCCGCGCTCTGCCAGGCCATTGTCCTCTGGCACTGGAAACTGCGCCAGCGCAACATCACCTTTCGGGTCTACCGGCGGGATCTGATCACCGAAAACAAATGGCGGGCGGCCCGCTACGGGCTGGACGGCAAGCTCATCGACTTTGGCAAGAAGACAGAACTGCCCGCCCGGGCCCTGATCCGGGAGATGTTGGAGTTGCTGGGGGAGGAGATCGACGAACTGGGGATTGCCAGAGAGATCGAGCCGGTCCAGCGGATGCTGGAGGTGGGCACCAGCGCCGACCGCCAGTTGCGGGTCTTCGACGCCCACGATGGGGATACGCGGGCGGTGGTGCAGCATTTGATCGGGGAGACGAAGGAGGGGCTGTAGTTCGTATTGCGTGTTGCGTATTACGTGGCATGGGCCAAATAGGTGGGATAGAGTCTATGTGGAACGGGTACAACTTCTGTGCGTCTCGTACAGAGGCTGTGGGTGGGGTACAGTGTTTGTGCGCCGGGTACAGCTTCTGTGCGTCGCGTACAGAGGCTGTGGGTGGGGTACGGCGTCTGTGCGCCGGGTACAGCCTCTGCGCATCACATACAGCTACGGTACGCGCCTGACCTCATTCCCGGAATGGGCCTTCTGGCCTGAGTAGTTACCAAGCACATTGTAAAGGATGCTTGTCTCTCTTCTGTTTGCGCAGATGTTCGATGAAAATGGATGTGTCGATCAGAATTGGGGAAGTGGCCATTCATTGACCTTCTCTTGCGCTTGTTCGATCTGTTGAATATCCTCTTCGGTCCAAACGGATAAGGAGAGCAGTCTACTCTTATTTCGTCTGCCAACAGCCGATTGCGCTTCCAGTAGCAAGTCAATCAATCCAAGAACCATCTGCTGCTGCCATACAGTCAGCAGGTCGAGTTTCTCCCAAAGTTGTTCTCCTGCCATCACCCTTTGCATCTGTGACTCGCTTTCTCTATAGAAGCACCCAGTAACTCCCCAGCCTGTGCGTAGTATAACAGAACATCAGTTTGACGATCAACCCCAATCACACAACCCCGCCACATACGCCGCGGACCCATCCTGCAGCCAGCCGTCGAGCTGGTCTACCTCCTTCAGCTGCTGCCCCCGCAGCCGGGGCACGGCCACAAAGCGGCAGTCGAGTTCGGGCAGAGCGGTCATATCCCCCCACAGCTTCTCGAATTGGGTGATGGGGAAGATGTCCTCCTGGCCTTTGCCCCAACGCTTCTTCACATCCTTCAGCGTCACATACGTGGGCATACGCGCCGCCATCCCGCGCACAGCCGCGGAGACCCGGGCCTCGTCCCGCAGATCGCCCCGGCCCAGGCCAAAGAGGGCCAGCAGCCGGTCGATGTCGATCCAAAAACTGCTGGAATTGTAGTAGCGCAGGCCAAATTCGATGCGTTCATCGGGCAAGGCCAGCCCCTCCACCAGCCGCAGACGCCCGTCAATGCGGGCCAGCCCGCCGCCCCGATCCGCCAGCAGCCGGTGGATCACCTCGCCGGTCATCGCCCCACCGCTCTGGATGTGCAGCCCCAGCAGGGCCGGGTCCACGTCCGCGCCCACTGTGTCGATGTTGTGCAGAAAGAGCGTGCGCAGTTGCGGACGGTCGTCCAGCAGATCGGCCAGGACGCCGTTGCGCAGCAGGTTGGGCAGCTCGTACAAGTGGCCAACCGGGTGGATGCACTGGCTGGGCAGGTTGTCCGTGTAATCGCTGCCCTCGCCCGTCGCCTGCGCCCAGCCGATCAGCGCGGCGTGCAGAGACTCCTGCACCTTCTGCGCCTGCTCGTCGAGAAGCCGCTGGGGCGTCTCCTCCCAGGCGAAGCGCAAATCCCGCGCCATCGGGATCAGCCGCAGACCGATGGCCCGCCCCGGTGAGAGGAGCAGCGGCCCTTCGTAGCCGTAGTTGCCCTCTGCGGCCAGAAAGTCCCGGATAGCGGCGTGGGTCAGATAGCTGGTGGTGAAGATGTGGGGCAGGGGCGTCCCGGCCAGACGGCTGATACGCCGGCTTTTCGCCAGATGCACCTCCACAAAGTTGCGGTGTTTCCCGTCCAGCCGGGCAAAGGGATTGAGCGCCTTGACGACACCCGCGCCTTTTGTCCAGCGGCTGCCGACGCCCCCGGCCAGGGAGACGACCGCCACTTCCCCTCGCGCCAGGGCATCCAGCCCCATCCGGCGCAACTCTTCCGGAAGACCTCCGGTGGCGTCGATCACATCCCCCGGCTGCGCGTCCTCGATGCGGGCGCGGCTGGGCAGCCGGTTCTGGGCCAGACCGATACGCCCGCTGTGCAGTTCGGCGCGAATCTGCTCGTGCTGCGCCCGGTCGAAACCGTTGGCGGCCAGCAGTTCGTCCAGGCTTTGGCTGCCCGGCGCGGACTGTTCGGCCTGGGGCAGCAGCCGGTCGAAGAGCGCCTGCACAGTCCCAGAGAGGGCCGGGTCTGTGCGGCAGGCCGCGCCGAAGCGGTCCAGCTCGGCGCGGCGGGAAGGGGAGAGGGCGCGCTGCTCCTGGCGCAGCAGGTCGGGAACGGTGAGGGTGTAGTAGCTGGCGGGCATCAGCGCGCTTTCGCCGTCGGCCAGTTCCGCCCACGTCCCCCGCTCGTTGATGGCGAAATCGTAGACCACCGGCTGCATGGCAAAGGGCACGGCCCCTTCCAGCGCCGCCTTCGTCTCGTCTAGTATCGCCTGCAAGCGGGCCTGGCCCCTGGCTTTGTGGGCTGGGTCGAAGATAAACCCCATCCCGCCGCCGGACATCCCGCCCAGCATCCAAAAGCCCCAGAAGCGGTCGCCAAACTCGGCCCGCACCCGCTGGATGAGAGTGTCGGTGTAGCGGTTGCCCGCCCAGGGGATAATCGTCTGGATGGGGCCGCGGAAGTTGGCCTCCGTGGCCGCGCCGATGGCCCGCACGTCCCCGGCTGCGAGCAGACCGGTGATCTGGTCCAGGGTGCGGATGGCAGCTTTGCGCCCCTGCCATTCGGCTTCGCAACGCAGCAGATACTTCTCCGTCACCATCTCCAGAATCGGGCCGACGTCCTGTGCCATCCCCCCGTGGACCAGCACGAGACTCTCCTGGAGTTTGCGCCGGGTGGCGTCGCTCACTTCGTCCCGGCCGTAGACGTGATGGCTGGGCAGCAGCCGCCCCCGGCTGACGCCGAACTCCGGGTCGCCCTCGGCGGCCAATTCGCCCTGAATCAGCTTCATCCCCGGCCAGACGCCGCCCGAATCCTGCCAGCCGCCGCCGGAGCCGCCCAGCCACTCGCCCAGAATGGCCCGCGCCGCCACCAGCCGCCGCTCCTCCTCGTCCAGCCCGCCGGTCAGGGAGCGGGTCTGGCCGGTGGCGCGCATACAGACGGCGATCAGCGAGGCCAGCAGAGTGGTGGAGACGGCCAGCCTCGAGCCTTTGGGGATGTCGTTGACTTTGCTCACCAGTTCCAGCCCCAGGCCAGGACCGACCAGCCGGGCCAGCAGATCGCTCAACGGCTGTTGCGCCCCCTCCATCCCCGGCGGCACAATCCCCCCGGCAATCAGCGCGGCTTTGAGCAGCCCCAAATAATCTCTGGCGAAGTCAAAAATTTCGGCCAGGGAAGTGATCTCCGCGGACGCGCCCAAATCCACACTGGTCAGGCGCAGGAGGGGCCGGTCGATGACCCGCAGCCAGGCCTCCACTGGCGGCTGGGGTGTTACCCCCCCCCGCCCCCCATTTTGGGGGGAGCTTGCATCGGTTTGGCCCAGCACGCTCAGGTCGATGGAGACGTTCAGCACCCGGGCCCCTTCGGGAAAGTCCATCCCCAGAAAGAAGATGTCGCTCCAACCGCTGTGGGTCAGGTCCATCCGCACGGGCGTGCGCTCGCGCAGGATAGGGAAAAGCCCAGTGGCCGACGGACGCAGGAGTTCTGGCCGAATGCGCAGGGGGTGGTCCGTCGGGTGGCCGGCCCGGAACATCCAGCGGTTGCCCCGCACGTTGCGCACGCTGCGCCGCACCTGATCGGCCAACGTCTGGAAGCCGAGCTGGTGATAAGCTGCGGCCAGCCCGCTGGAGATGGCCGCGTTGGGGCCGTCGGCGGCCTGCTGGGCCAGAAAGCGGTCGATGGCCTCCTCGAAACGGCGTTGCAACAGATGCTCGTAGCCGTCGAAGGGGATGTGTCCCTGGCCGGGCAGGTCGGCTTTGGCGGGCAGGTGAAAGCGGTGCAGCGCGTAGAGAAAAAAGAGCGCCCGCACCCGTTCGTAGAGATTGGCATTCTCCCGGCGCATCCGCTCCAAAGCCCTGCACTCGTCCAGCAGCGCAGCCAGGGAAGCGTTGCGGGCAAAGCCTTCCAGCGAGCGATCCCGGATGGCCGGGTCAGGGGAGGTGATGATGGGGATGAGTTGGCTCATCGGCGGGCCTCCCCGGTGGGTATTGCGTATTGCGTATTGCGTATTGCGTGGCGCGTGCGCGATCCAAAATCATCCCCGGAAGGGAAGATGGGCCGCTCTGTCGGCTTTATTTCTCTGCGTCTCCGTGCCTCTGCGGGAGAAAGGCCTGATCGCCCCCCACCTACGCAATACGCAATACGCAATACACTCAACGGTAGCGGATTCGGAGTTACCCTTTTCATCACTTCCCCTCCCGTTGGGCCAGGAGTTCCAGCAGGCGGGCCAGCACTTCGTCCCGGTCCTGGCCGTTGAGCGCCAGGGCCATCTGCGCGGTGAGCAGGCCGTACTTCACGCCCACGTCGAAGCGCTGGGCCTGCTGCTGGTAGGCCAGGTATTGCTCGCGGCGGGCCAGCTCGTCCAGCGCGGCGGAGAGGGGCAGGCCGGCCGCGTTCTCCTCCGCCAGGAGACGGCCCAGAATCTCCATCAGCGCCGGGGTGAGGACGTGCATTCCAAAGAAGCAGAGATAGTGGCCGGCGCGCAGCCCCGGCGCAAGCAGGTGCTGCTCGGCCTGGGTGGGGGTGGGCTTTTCCATGACCGTCTCGATGCGGTAGAGGTTCTCCCGACCCGCCAGCCGCCGACCTCCCACTGCGCCGTAGTAGGGCAGCAGATGCTCCCGGGTGGCCTGCACCGCGGAGACCGCGCAGCCCTGCTGTGCCGCCACCTCCACCAGCCGTTGCGCGCAGCCCTGGCCGTCCCGGCTCACGTAGAGGTGATCCCCCACCAGATGGAGAAAGGGATCGCCACCCACAAAGTCACGCGCGCAGTGGACCGCGTGGCCGTAGCCCAGGGGTTCGCTTTGGGGGAGAAAGCGCAGGCGGCCCGCGTGCTCGCCCACCACATCGGCGTAGGCGCTCTCATCGCCGGGGTGGACGACGACCCCGATGTCGTCTACCCCGGCAGCGATGACCTCCTCCACCAGAATGCGCAGGACTGACTTTTCTACGCCGTCCCGGTCGATGAGAGTTTGCAGGGGCAGGGTGCGCTGTCGCCGCCCGGCCGCGGTGATAAGTGCTTTGGTGATGTGCATAAACGCTTCTCCCAGGGGTGGCGGGAAGATGAGATCGAATGGGAGGATTGTACCACAGAATGTTGACAGAGCGCCGCTCTGGGCGGGGAGCATCCATCGCGGTGGGAGAGGCAGGGGGTAACTACGCAAGCCAACCAGATCAGTGAGCGCAGATTGAGCGGTGTCCTGAGCTTGTCGAAGGGTAGCCGAGTCTGCGAGGCGTATCGAAATCAAGCGAACGGGT
>JACQGT010000087.1 GCA_016199425.1 Chloroflexota bacterium | reverse complement strand
TAAGGCGTGCCCATCCAACTCAGGATAATCATCACCATACCGGCGATGATGCCGGAGACAATCGCCACCCGGCGATCCCGACCCCGGCGGCTGGGGTTCATGTCCAGGTAAGGGATGGCGATGAGCAGGACCAGCAGCACGCCCGGCAGCAGCACACCGGCGATAAATTTGTCGGCAACTTTCAACAAACCCTGCAACCAGTAGAAGTACCAGGGCGCTACCGTATGCAGCGGCGTGGACTGGGGATTGGCGATGTGTTCCAGCGGCGCCTGGAAGTAGAAGATTGTGAGAAAAATGATGACCATTGTAAAGCCGGTGAGGAAACTCAGCTCGTCGATGGCCACATCGGGCAGATAGTAGACACGCTTCTCTGCGGGGATGCGACTGGCCGAGTCCTCGCCGATCTCTTCCTCGTCTGCGGGCAGACTGATGCCGAAATGGACGACTTTGTAATAGTGAACAAAGAAGAAGAGAATCAGAATCAGCGGCAGGAAGATGACGTGGAGCAGATAAAAACGGAGCAGACCGTTGCCGCCAATATCCGGCGCACCGCGCGCCAGCAGGTTGACTGTCTCACCCACGATGGCGGGCGGTATAGCCTCGGCCATAGACGTGCCGATGGTTACCGCCCACAGGGCCAACTGATCCCAGGGCAACAGATAGCCGGAAAAGCTCAGAAAGAGCGTCACCACGAACAAAATGACGCCCGTAAACCAGGTAAACTGGCGGGGCGCTTTATAACTGCCGGTTAAATAGGCTCTTACCATATGTAAAGTGACGATCGCTACCATCGCCTCTGCGCCCAATCGGTGCAGATCGCGCAAAAATTGACCAAAAGGTACATTGGTCAGTAGCAGGATCATATCCGTATAGGCCCGATCTGGCGAAGGCGCATACCAGATCATCAAGAGCAGACCTGTGATGGTTTCGATCAGAAACAGCCAGGTGGAGAGCAGCCCAAGCCGGAAAGTGTGGTTGAAGCGGGTGACGCTTTCGTGATAATAGGTTGGCTTGATGTGCAGAAGGAATGCTTCGCTGTGGGGTTTTAGGCGGGGATTGGGCCGGCCTGGGGCATCGCCCTGCAACATACGCCGAAACTCGCCCACGCCGATACCGGCAGTGACGCGGGTAAAGACGTCGTCGCCAATCCCGGCGACCGCGCCCAGAAGCCCTTTTTCTTGAATATCTTGCTGGACACCCATTGTGTCTTTCTCCTGGCTCGTCAAACGGTTTACAATACGACGGAAAGGATAGTCCGCGGGAAATGGGATCAGGTCGTATCTCTGCTGGACGATTCAGCCGCAGGTCTGCCCTGGATACGTTTGCCTGTATTGACGCGGATTTCAGCGCTGGGCGACGGCACTGCGGGCGGAATTGCGCCCTGATCCGAGTCTGTTGTCAGGGCGACAACGCCGTTTTCCTCGGTTTCCACCACAAATTCATCCAGAGAACGGGGGGCTGGCCCCTGGATGTAGAGACCTTCCCGGGAGAATTTGGAGCCGTGGCAGGGGCATTCAAATCGGTTGTTGGAGGGTTCCCATTTGTAGAGACAGCCCAAATGGGTGCAGACCATATAAAGGGCTTTGGGGCCGGCATCCGTGTTCACCAACCAGAATTTGCCGTTCGTGTCCGGTTGCGGGCTGGCATCGGTGGGGGGCAAAATGGTGGCGGGGCCGAGAATAAACTTGCCGCCAAATTGACCCTCTTTGAAGCGGGGATACATAAAGAGATAGGTCGCCAGTCCACCTTCCAGCGTCAACAGTCCCAGGGCGGCTGCCCAGGCATAGGTGACAAATTCCCGCCGGTTCATGCCTGCCTGGCCAACCTCTGCGGGAGCTTCTGCCACAGCCGCTGCTTTGGCCGGGGCAGGTCGAGACGGCGCAGGCTTGGGGGCGGCTTCTGCCGGGGCAGCCGGCGCGCCGTTGGCGGCTGCTTTGGCCGCGGCCCGTGCTTTGGCTGCTGCCACTCGATTCGCGGCCGCATCGCCTCCTACCGCAACTTGGGCAGGTGCAACTTCTGCCTCTGCCACAGCCGTAGCGGCTGCGACTACAGCCTCTGCTTCTGCCACCACATCAGCGACGACCGGTTGCGCAACTGCTTCTGCTCGCTGCGTGCTGCCATCCGCCGAGGGATTACGCGGCGGCCGCATCACGCTCACGTCTACACCCCGGCGCGCAGATGCTGCCTCCTGCGCCCGTTGTACACGTTCTAGCCAAAGTTCATTCGCCATTCGTCGCTGGCCTCCTTTCAATCCGTGCCCGCGCTGAGAATTGGTCGTATCGCACTCTACTTCAGTCGAATTCTAAAGGAGAATAGGTAGGGTGATTGTAGCATAGGGCCGAACGATTGTCAAAATTATCACAAACGGTTGGCCTTGAAAATCGAGGGGCTTTACCCCTTCACCTCTTCCCATCCCCCACTCTCCCACGAACGCATCAGCGCCGCCTGGACCTCCGCCAGCCGCAGCGCGTCGGCAAAGCTGGGCGCACGCTGCGCGCCTTCCGCCACAGACAGCAGAAAGTTGTGGGCCTCGATCACCTTCAGGTCTTCGTAGCCGATGCCGATGCCGTCGCCGGGGTTGAAACGGGCGTGCCAGGGATACTTCGGCCCGCCCAGCAGCGTCGTGTAGCCGTCGTGCAGCCCGTCGTCACCGGGCAGGTAAAGTTCCAGTTCGTTCATCCGCTCGAAGTTCCACTTGGCCGCGCCCGCCGTGCCGTTGACCTCGAAGCTCATCTCGCACTTTGGCCCGAAGATGGCCCGGCACGCCTCGAAGCTGCCTTGCACGCCGTTGGCAAACTCCACCAGCGCTGAAACGTAGTCCTCGTTCTCCACCGGGCCGCTGGGGTCGCCCGGCTTGCCCAGAGAAAAGTGGGTGCCCTGGCCGGGGATGGGCAGCGGGCGCTCGCGGATGAATGTGTGCCGGTTGCTCACCACCCGCGCGATAGGACCGATGAGCAGATGGGCCATATCCACCACATGCGAGAGGATGTCGCCCAGCGCGCCGGAGCCGGCCAGCCCCTGCTTGAAGCGCCAGGTGAGCAATCCGTGGGGGTTGCTGCCGTACATAGAAAAGAAGCGCCCCCGGTAGTGGGTCAGGCTGCCCAGCTTGCCCGTTTCGATCAGATTCTTGCAGTGCTGCACCAGCGGTGCCCAGCGGTAGTTGAAGCCGACGAAACTCATCACCCCGGCTTCCCGCGCCAGCCGCTCGATCTCTGCCGTCTCCTGGGGTGAGCGACCCACGGGCTTTTCACAGAAGATGTGTTTGCCCGCGGACGCGGCCGCCTGCACCATCTCCAGATGCAGGAAGTTGGGCGCGGCGATGACGACGATCTGCACTTCCGGGTGGTCGATCACCCGCTGCCAGTCGCTGGTGGACTCGGCAAAGCCCAACTGTTCCTGGGCCTGTTCCGCCCGCTGGGCTACGTCGTCGGCGCAGATGACCAGCCGCGCCCGCACGGGCAAGTCGTGAAAACGGTCATTCGCCAGCCGGTAGGAGCGGCTGTGTACCGTCCCCATCCAGCCCATTCCGATTACGCCAATGCCGATTGTACGGTTCATTCGCTCTCCTGCGCGTACTTGCGGCGAATCTCTGCGAGTGATTTGACCTGGCCTCGGGCCTTCTGCAAAAGCGCCCGTTCGATGGAGGACTGAAATTCTGGATGCTGTATGATGAGCTTGTCCGATTCGTCCTCAGGTGGAAGGTCATCCAACTCTCTTTCAAACTCCTCCCAATCGACCCACCCATCAGGCGTTTCTCCAGCCGCGAGACGCTCCAAATCTGGCCGCATTTCCTTCAGCAGGAGCAAATCCTCCTGCTCTTCCACAAATTCGATGAGGCGCTGCCAGGTGGCAATATCAACCAGAACCGCCATCGGTTGCCCATCCACTCCAACTACGATTCGCGGTGACTGCACACCCCGTTCCATCATTCCATCATCTCTTCATCCGGCTGGGGAAACGGACCAGTGAGCGCTGATTGAGTAGCCGAGTCTGCGAGGCGTATCGAAATCAAGCGAACGGGTCTAC
>JACQGT010000030.1 GCA_016199425.1 Chloroflexota bacterium | reverse complement strand
TTCCCGTAGTCAAGCGCCGGGAGTTTCTGGCTGTGCTGCTCTCCCAGCGCCAGGTCATCGCTGTGGCCGGCGCCCACGGCAAGAGCACAACGACGGCAATGATCGTCCACGCCCTACACGAAAACGGCATCGACGCGGGCTATATCATCGGCTCGGACCTGCCCGGCTATGGCAACGCGCACGGGGGCAGCACGGGTTGGTTCGTCATCGAGGCGGACGAATACGACCGCATGTTTCTGGGACTGACACCCCAGGTGGCGGTCATCACAAATGTGGAGTGGGATCACCCGGACTGCTACCCCACCGAAGCCAGCTTTCAGCGCGCCTTTGCGGAATTTGTGGATCAGACCCGGCACAACGGGCTGGTCATCTCCTGTGGAGACGACGGCGGCGCGGAGGATCTGCGCGCCTTTGCCCCCAGCCGGGGTTGGTGGATCAGCTATGGGATGGCCGCCGATGCAGAGTTGCGGGCCGTCACGCCGGTAGTGGCCGCCAACGGCTGTTACACGACTGAAATACTCTGGTGGGGCGCGCCGCTGGTGACTCTCACGCTGTGCGTGCCGGGCATTCACAATGTGTGGAACGCCATAGCTGCCCTGGCCGTAGCCCGCTATTGCGGTGTCTCGGTGGCGGATGCGGCCTCGGCGTTGAGTCGCTACACCGGCATTGCCCGCCGCTTCGAGTGGAAAGGCGAAGCCAACGGCGTCACCGTCATCGATGACTACGCGCATCACCCCACCGAAGTGCTGGCGACCCTGGCGGCGGCTCGCGCCCGCTTCGGGAATCGGCGCATCTGGGCCATCTTCCAGCCTCACACCTTCAGCCGCACCCGCCAGATGCTACACGAAATGGCCGCCAGTTTCACCCACGCCGACCGGGTGATCGTCACCGACATCTACGCGGCCCGGGAGAAGGACGACGGCACACTCAGCGCGGCCCATCTGGTGGCCGCCAGCAACCATCCGGCCATCCAGCACATCAGCGGGCTAGAAGCCATTGCCAGCCATCTGGCCGAGAACGTTG
Organism: Chloroflexota bacterium; assembly: GCA_016199425.1. GTDB lineage: Bacteria > Chloroflexota > Anaerolineae > Caldilineales > Caldilineaceae > JACQGT01. The sequence goes on along the minus strand of JACQGT010000030.1, from coordinate 4,248 downwards.
CGCCGGGGGATGTGGTAATTACATTAGGAGCAGGCACCAGCTACCGGATTGGGGAGATGTTGTTGGAGCATCTGGCGTAGTGACCGCACGTCCATCGGTCCTCATCATCACCGGCGCACCGGCTGCGGGCAAGACGACGCTGGGTCGACGGTTGGCCCAGGAACTTTCCCTGCCTTTGGTCAGCAAAGACGACATCAAAGAGACGCTCTTTGACACGCTCGGCTGGTCGGATGACGAAAGTAGGGCCAGGGAGTTGGGCATCGCCAGTTGGAATCTTCTTTACCAGCACGTGGAGCATTTGGCAGCGGCCGGCGTCTCGCTGATCGCCGAGAGCAATTTTGAGGCCCGCTTTGCCGATGCCCGCTGGCTGGCAATCCATCAACGCTACCCGGTTCATCTGGTGCAGTTGCTCTGTTGGGCGGACGACGCCGTTGTCACCAAACGCTATCTGTCACGCATTGCCGATGGCACGCGCCACTCCGGTCACGTGGACCGTATCCGCACGGACGAATACGACGCGACGGCCCTGCGCCATCGGTATACTTTTCTCAACTTGTCCGGCGAACGACGGGCCGTTGACACAGGCCGGCTGGGAGCCGCTGAATATACGGCCCTGCTTTCCTGGCTGCGTGACCTTTTGTAACGTCTTCTGTAACTCTTCTCTGCTACGCTATTCGGCGGATTTATGATCACCGCAACCATTGCCCTGCACCCACCCGCCAGCGTCGGCGTGGAATGGGAAACCGACAAGCCCCTGGCCGGGCTGACCTCCATCAAAATCGGCGGCCCCGCGGACTATTTCGCCACTGTCACCCACCCGCACCAGTTGTTGCGTCTGGTGCGCTGGGCGCGCAGCGTCGAGCTGCCCTATCTCATTTTGGGCGGCGGCAGCAATGTGCTGATCAGCGACGCGGGCGTGCGCGGACTGGTGATCCACAACCGCTGCCGGGCCATCCGCATCGACCCGGCCCCTTGCTGCGTCTTCCCCCTGGACGAGCGCCCCTTTCTCTACGCCGAGAGCGGCGCGCTGCTGGCCGGGGCGGCCCGCACCAGCATCAACGCAGGGCTGGCCGGGCTGGAATGGGCGGTCAGCGTGCCGGGGACGGTAGGCGGCGCGGTGATCAACAACGCGGGCGCGCACGCCGGCGAGGTGAAGGACAGCCTCTGGGATGTGATGCTGCTGGACGAGAGCGGCGACGTGGAGATTGTGCGGGCAGGGGAACTGGGCTACTGCTATCGCCACAGCCGCCTGAAACGGGGACAGATCGTCCAGGGGGGATTCGGCCCGGTGGTGTTGAGCGCCAATTTCCGTCTTGCGCCGGGTGACGGTGAAGATATTCGAGCCAGAGCACAGGGCTTTTTGGAGCACCGGCGGCGCACACAGCCTGTGGAGCCGAGCCTGGGCAGCACATTTACCAACCCGCCCGGTGACTACGCGGGATGGCTGATCGACGCCGCGGGGTTGCGGGGGAAACGCATAGGCGGCATTGAAGTCAGCCGTACCCACGCCAATTTCCTGATCAATCCGACCGGCGTGGGCGGAGCTTCAGCCGCAGATGTATTGGCGCTGATGGGGCTGATTCAGGAGAACGTATACCAGCGCTTCGGCGTCCAGTTGCAGCCGGAGATTCAGCGGGTAGGGGAGTGGGGATGAAGGGATGACAGGGTGGAGGGGTGACAGCGTGACTGGTCACGAATCGCTAATCGCCAGTCGCTAATCGCAATACCTACAGGACGAGAACAATTTCTGATGACAAATTCATCTACCCTCCGCATTGGCGTGCTTTTTGGCGGCAAAAGCGGCGAACACGAGGTCTCCCTGGCCAGCGCACGCACGGTGATGGCAGCGCTGGAGCAGGCCGGCTACCAGACGGTGCCCATCGGCATTTCGCCGGAGGGGCGCTGGTTGACCAGCGGCGATCCCCTGACCCGGCTGACCAACGGCGAGATAGACGCCAACAGCCTTGTACTGAGCTTGTCGAACGTAAGCCACAGCGAACGAAGCACTTCCCAGGCCCTCACGCCTTTTGTGCCGATGGAGGAGCGACTGCCTACGGTTGACCTGATCTTCCCCGTTTTGCACGGTCCCTACGGCGAGGACGGAACGGTGCAGGGGCTGCTGGAAATGGCCGGTATGCCCTACGTGGGCGACGGCGTACTGGCCAGCGCGGCGGGGATGGACAAAATTACCAGTAAAATGATCTTTAGTGCGGCGGGCATTCCCCAGGTAGACTATCGGGCATTGAGCCGCCGGAAGTGGCAAACCCAGCGGGAACGGTTGCTGGACGAGATCGAAGCGGCCTTTGTCTACCCGCTCTTTGCCAAACCGGCCAATCTGGGCAGCAGCGTGGGCGTGAGCAAAGTGCGCAACCGCCGCCAATTGGAGGAAGCCCTGGACCTGGCCTGCGCCTATGACCGGCGGGTGCTGGTGGAGATGGGCGTGGAGAAAGCACGGGAGATCGAAGTCAGCGTATTGGGCAACGACGAACCTGTTGCCAGCATTCCCGGCGAGATTGTGCCGGGCAACGAATTTTACGATTATGAGGCCAAATACGAAGATGGGCGCAGCCAGTTGATCATCCCGGCTGTTCTGGCCCCGGAGCAGGAGGCAGAAGTACGCAGTCTGGCCGTGCGGGCTTTTCGAGCGCTCGACTGCGCGGGTCTGGCCCGGGTAGATTTTCTACTGGCAGGGGACGGTACACTCTACCTGAACGAGCTAAACACAATGCCCGGCTTCACCCGTTCCAGTATGTATCCCAAACTGTGGGAAGCCAGCGGCGTTCCCTTGCCCGAACTGGTGCGCCGTCTGGTGGACCTGGCCCTGGAACGCCACGCCGATCGCCGGCACAACCGTATCAGCCGTGCGCTGCCCTGAAACTCTTTAGAACACGGATTCCAGAATTGACAGATTGCATCCAGGTCTGCCCATGACGGGCAAGAGAAATCAGCGCAGATCAATACAAATCATAAAAATCTGCGTCCCCTCTTCAACAGAACGGAATTGGGATGAAACTCGGCCCCAGTGGTCGCCGCACATACGAGACCCGCTCGGCTGCCGCGGGCCGGGCCGCGTCCCAACCCCAGGCGCGCAAACGTCGCCGCGCCCAGCGTGTCCAACGCTTCGCTCAGCAGTGGAGCCGCCTGGAGAGCGCCATCAGCAGCCGGATCCGTCTGCTGGAGATTGTCTGGGACGGCTGGAACTTTCATCCCGAGCTGCCCGGTTTTAGCGGATTCCAGTTCGCCAAGCTGCTCAGCCTTGCCCTTCTGATCGGCGTCATCGCCCTCTTTGTCCGGTTCTCAGACGATGACAGCTTTTTTGTCTACCAGGAAAATGTGGACTTTACAGGGACTACCTTCTTGAGCGCCGAAGAGCTATACGCCCTGTGCGATGTGGAGGCGTGGAGCATTCTCTGGCTGCAACCGGAGCTGATCCGCCGTCAGGTGCTGGCGCATCCTTACGTGACCGAAGCCCACGTCTCTATCCACTGGCCCGCCCGTGTGCAGGTGGCTGTGACCCAAGTGACACCGGTGGCTGTTTGGGCTACAGAGGGCGCGGAGTTCTGGCTGCTTTCCGATGGGCGGGCATTGCCTGTGCGCCCCGGCGGAACAACGCCCAATCTGCGTATTGTAGACCCACAGTGGGAAGCGCGCACACCCGGCCCTGTTGACCGTGTTTCGGCGGGATTGCTCAACACGGCGCTGCGTTTACAAGCAGAAATTGGTCTGAACGAATTCAGGTTCAACAGCAGCACAGGTCTCAATTTCGGCCTGCCCGATACCCAAACGTGGGTTTATTGGGGTGATGGCACAGAGTTTGAGGCCAAGCAGCTCGCCTTGTCGGCAGCCAGGGATGAGATTCAAGCTAACCCGAACGAGGCGCGCACCCTCAGTCTGATTGCGCCCAACCGGCCCTACTTCCGGGAATATCCGGCCCAGCGCTAGTTCACCGTAGGGCGGACTGTCAGTCCGCCCTACAAAAAATATCTGGCCCAGCGCTAGTTCACCGTAGGACGGACTGTCAGTCCGATCTACAAAAAATATCCGGCCCAGCACTCAACCGTAGGGCGGACTGTCAGTCCGACCTACAAAAAATATCCGGCCCAGGCCCGTCAACCGTAGGGCGGACTGACAGTCCGACCTACAAAAAATATCCGGCCCAGCACTCAACCGTAGGGCGGACTGTCAGTCCGCCCTACAAAAAATATCCGGCCCAGCGCTCAACCGTAGGGCGGACTGACAGTCCGCCCT
>JACQGT010000016.1 GCA_016199425.1 Chloroflexota bacterium | reverse complement strand
GGGCGTGGACGTGCGCGGCGTGGGCGGCAATATCGTCGTTGCACCCAGCATCCACCCCAGCGGCAATCTCTACAAATGGCTGGTCTATCCTGTCCAGACGCCACCCCAACCCCTGCCTGGCTTTCTGTTGGACATTTTGCGACCGAAGAAAGCAGACCCCGCACCGGGGCAGCCAATTCACCGCAACGGATATATCGAACCGACCGGCGATGTACCGACGCCGAACCAACTGCTTGACCTGGCCCTTCGACGCCCGCAACCGGAAGGACGCAACGAGACAGGCTTCTGGCTGGCCTGCCAATTGCGAGACTGCGGCTATACCCAATCTGAGGCAAAACGCACAATGGACGACTATCAGGCGACTGTAGGCAACACCAGCACGCACCCATACACAGAGCAGGAAGCGGCCAAAAGTCTGGCGTCTGCCTATGCCCAGACGAAGCGGGACGCGTGGGTATTGAACGTCAATGGCAACGGGGCGCATATTCCAGACGAACCACCCCCCGGCGTGGGCAACCAGTGGGACATAATGCAAAGCTGGAGCGTGGCCGAAGACCCTCCCTGGCCCACCGACGAAGTGACGTGGGGCGGCACAGAGACGCCCACATCCCCACCGGCGCAGGGTAGACCCGACATTCTGAGCGAGTTTGTGGAGCGGGCGCTGAACGGTGAAATACCCACCCCCAACACGCCAGAACCACCGGCGTTTGACCCAATGCCTGCATTGCCCGCCCATTTACGCCGGGATGACCTGGCGGCAGGGGCGTCTCCCTGGCTTGACGCTTACTGCGAATTCTCCCGGCGCTGGTCTCCCAGGGGCTTCGATGACTATCACGAGGCTGTGGGGCTGTGGGTACTCTCTACGGTTGCGGCGCGGCGGCTTGTGCTTGACTTTGGCCGGAAGCGCTACACCGGTCTCTATGTGGCGCAAGTGGGGCGTACATCCATCTACGCCAAAACTACAACGGCGTACATCGGCGCAACGGCCTTGCGAGAAGCGGGACTGAAACATCTGCTTGCCCCTGACGACTCCACTCCACAGGCATTCGTGAAGGGCATGGCGATGCGCTACAAAGTCCCCGATGGCTGGGATTTGTTGCCAGAGGATGAACAGAAGCGACTACTTTTGCGGCTGGAATTCCCGGCACAGCGCGGCTGGTTCTACGACGAATTGGGCCAGAAAATCTCCGCCATGATGCGGGATGGCGGCCACATGGCAGACTTTCGCGGACTGCTGCGCCGGCTGGACGATGCGCCGGAATCCTACGAATATGAGTCAATCGCACGCGGCAGCGAGTTTGTGGAACGCCCTTACCTGGCGATGTTGGGCAATATCACACCGGCAGACCTTGCGCCATACGCCGGGGCGGGCGGCCCATTGTGGGGTGATGGCTTCTGGGCACGTTGGGCCTTTGTCGCACCGGCAGCAGACGAAGCTCCGAATTTGGAAGGGCGTTTCCCGGATGGGGCGCTGTCTATCCCGGCTGAAATTGTGAATCCGTTGCGGCGACTTCACGAACGGCTGGGCATTCCCAAGATTGAACTCCAACCGATTGTTGACGACAAAGGGAAGACAACAGGCTGGCAAGTGCAGCGCGAAGACCCCCCGCCCGCACGCGTGCGCGTGGCGGATGGCGTTTTTGACGCTTTTTACGGGTATCACGACGCTTTGCTACAGTTGGCCTTCGAGGGCGGGAATCAAGATTTGGACGGCAACTATACCCGCTTTGCGGAGAAAGCCTTGCGGGTGTCGGTGCTGCTGGCGGCGCTGGAAGGCGACGTAATCGAGATGCGCCATTGGGCGCGGGCGCAACAGGTGACAGAACGCTGGCGGGCCGGGTTGCACAATCTTTACGCCCAGGTGACGGGCAATCTGGGTGCTGAAACGGAACGGCGGGTAGAAGGAAAAGTCGTTGAACTTCTGAAAGAGCGTGGGGCGCTGACCAAGCGGGAACTCTGCCAGTACGCCCACGTGCAATCGGAAGCGATGGGAACGATTTTGTCCACCCTGGTTGAAAGTGGCTTCGTAACGATGACACAGAGCGGGCGAACCTATCATTTTCTGCTGGCGCAAGTGTAGTAGATATTTGGATGCCTGCTACACTTGCTACACTGCTACACTTTTCGCATAGTAGTAATTTCTCAGGAGTAAACGTAAGTTTGAAAGTGTAGCAAACGGCTTGCTACACTTCTGCTACACTTTGTAGGTATAGCACGGGGCGCAAGTCTAGCGCAGGTGTAGCGGAAAGTGTAGCAAATGTGTAGCAACGGCTTTTCTACACTTCTAACCTTACAATTCAGGAGTAAATTTTAGTACTATACGAAAAGTGTAGCAGTGTAGCAAGTGTAGCACAGTACCTAAACTTGCTGCACTGCTACAGTGGTAGTGACAGGCGGAAAGTGTAGCAAAAAATGGGCATAGGGCTACACCACTACACTGCTACACTTGCTACAGATACCCACATCTTACAAAGGAAGGAACGAAGATGAATCCGAACCAGACAGTACCGGAAGAAACGCCAGAACAAGCTTACCGGCGGGGCTATACCGATGGGTATGTACAGGCGCTGAATGATGCGTATCATTCCCAGTCCATCCCCCGGCGGTTGTGGGACTTTTGGCATAACACACTATCTGCCTGGGCCAAGCGGGGCGATGACGGCGCAGAGGAGTTTCCTCCACAATTGAAGTGAAAGGGACAGCGAATGAACAAGCGAAAACGACAGCGGCGGCGGTGTGGGCGGCGGTGCGAGAGGGACGTTTTACCGGCGTGGCCGTTGCGGAACATTACGGCGCGGACGTTCTGGGCAGTCCCGTTCCTGGGCGGCCTGTCGGCTATCGTCCGACGCGACGAATGAGGCGGATGACACGACTCTATGACAGGGGGGCAAGGAATGAAACGGAAACGAGCGAAACTGGTAGACGTTGACCAGGTGGGCCAGCTTCTGGCCTGGGATGCACAGGACTTCGGATTCGACGTTGATGCACTGGATTTGCAATGGATTGAGTGGGATTGGGACGCACTGAGCAACGCCACCGACGTGGCACAACAGAAAGGGAATAGCGATGACGAATTTACTAGGCGATTTTGAGAACAAATTTAGCGGACGGGCGGCGCAACTGGACGCTGACTACCGGAAACATCGGGCAGAGATTTTGGCAGACCGCAATCTCTCCGAACAAGGCAAGGCGGCGGCGCTACAAGCGGCTGACACACAACGCCAGAACGCCGTGAAGCGGCTGCGCGGCGAGGCTGAACTGTGGGCGAAATTCGAGATTGCCGATGCCCACAAAGAATTGGCGAAGGCACGGCAGCCAATGCGGACGAGCGGCGGCGTGTGTTGGGCGATAGCCTGACCGCAGACCTGGCACGGCGGCGGCTGGTCTTGCTATCACCGGCAGAGATGACCGCGGCTATAGCGGAGGCGGCGGATGACTGGCACAGAACGTTATACGCCGAACTCGCAGATTTGGAATTGTTAGAACGCTCTGCACGTGGGGACGTTCTCGCAAAAGTGGCGTTGGCCGACCTGGGCGGTGTAGTACCTGCCGAGATTCAGGAGTTGGAAAACGCATTGGCTGAATTCGAGCGAGACGGCAACGCTATTTTGGACGGTCTGGACGTGACCGCCTGGCGTGTAAATTTGGGCGATGTGTATGGCGTGAATCCCGAGTATATCCCGGTGGGGGTGCAGAATGACGGAGCGTAGCAACACAACGGCGAAACTACCGGGCACGGCGAAATTAGCGGGCGGAATCACGGGCCGGGGTTTTGTAAAAGGCGACCCACGAATCAACCGCAAAGGGCGGCCTAAAACCTTCGACGCTTTGCGTAGTCTGGCCCAAACTATCGCCCACGAAGCCGCCAGGGACAGCGACGGCGGCGTTGTCGTCGTTGACGGGCACGCCGTCACTGTAGCTGAAAACGTGCTGCGGCAATGGGCGGCTTCGGACAATGCCGTGCTGCAAATGCGGTTTTTCGAGGTTGCATTTGGCAAAATTCCCCAAGGGGTGGAAATCTCCGGCGCTAACGTGCGGATTGACGTGCAAACGCTCACAGATGAGGAACTGCTGGAGATTGTGGAGGGCGGGCCGGGGCGTTAGGCCCTGGGCGCTGGTCTTCCTACTATGAACGAGTGGGCCGGGGGCGCTTCCCAGATGGACTGTGACGCATACGAACGGCTGCTCTGCGCTGTGCTGCTGTGTGCCTGGCGTGACGCAACGGGCAAAAACGCAAAATTGAAGGCGGCGGCGCTGGCCTGGCTACACTCTGACGGCGCTGCTGCCCTGTGCGACTGGCTGGCCCTGGACGTGGGCCGGGTGCGTCAACGGTGCAACAGGCTACCGACTGACAAAATGGGGTAACACCTACGAGGGCCGGGGGCACATTCTGGGGAATTCCCCAGATAGACCGCAAGGATGGTAACACCTACGAGGGCCGGGGGCACATTCTCACTGGATGAATCATCCAGTGAGAACCGAGTGACACCCAGGCGGGCCGGGGGTGGATTGGAACTCCTATGCAATCGAGAAAACCCTATGCAATCGAGAAAACCCTATGCAATCGGCGATGGCGCGGACACCCTATGGATGACACCCCCATGGAAGCGCGGATACCTCATGGATGATACCCGGCGCAACAGTGTTGCACACAAAAAAGACACCCGGCGCAACGCCTGGCCGGGCGCAATTCTGGCAAAACGTAGGGAAAACGGATAGAACAAAATGCTTGTTTTGGGTGTATAATCTCCCATTTCGTGTAAATCTGACCGGCAAATACTGAATTACTGGCTGACCAGAGACCAATCGGAGAACAAATGCACGAAATGACCGATTTTATTCAGAATGAATCTCGAATTAAGTGCT
>JACQGT010000084.1 GCA_016199425.1 Chloroflexota bacterium | reverse complement strand
CGTGCCGCAAGGGGAACACATCTTTGGGCGCGCTGCCCGTGGCCGGGCAGACAATCACTCTTGAAACGACTGATTTGCGCTGATCTCCACGCGTGGGGGCGCTGCTTGCTGCGCCCCTACGCGTGGAGATCAGCGCAAATCAGTCGTTTCAAGAGTGATTGTCTGCCCGGCCACGGGCAGCGCGCCCAAAGATGTGTTCCCCTTGCGGCACGCGATCCGGCTGGAGAGTAACCCCTCATTCATCTCCATCCCCACGGCCACATCCCCCACCGTTTTGGGCAGAGCCGCGTAGTTCAGCTTCACCCGTCCGTCGGGAAAGAGAGCGATCTGGAAGCTTACCCGATCCGCGGCTGTGGCAGCAGAGGCAAGAGGCACATCGAGAAATTCCGCCACAAACGCGCCAGAGGTGCTGGTAAAGATGCTCACGCTGCCGCCCAGGGAGGGGTTCAAATCTGCCCACCAGCCATAGATGGCCTGCTGGGCCGGCGTCGCATCCGGGGTACAGGCGACGGGCAGGGCATCCACACTTTCGCTGGCGGGAAAGGTCATAAATCCATCCGAATAGAGGCGAACGGTCGTCACGGCCTGGGATTCCAGATTGAAGGTGAAGGGCAGAGGCAGACCGATACTGCTACTGTCTGTCATCTGCACAGGCTCTTTGCCCTGCGCGTCCGCCATCTGCCATTGCAAAGGCGTTGTCGTCCACCCGGTCTGGCTCAGATAGACGCGGTGGAGCGTCGAACGGACACGCAAATCAACCGGAATCGTCAGATTCACTTGGGAGTTGTTGGTCCGGGTGCCGATGATACGCAGCGCGCCGCTATAGTCGTTCGCTGGTAAAAACGTTGGGGAGACTTGCAACGAAACCTGGACCGGTTCGCCATAGCGGATGCTGCCATTTGCATTTTGCGCGCCCGGCTGTACTGCCAACCACTCGTTGCCGCTCACCACAGCCGCTTGCCAGAAGATCAGATCGCCGCTGGGATTGTCGAGCGTCAGGGTTTCGGTATAGGCCGGGGACCCGGTGGTCACCAACCCGGCAATCTGGGCGCGGGACGTCCGCACGTCACTGAGTAGTGCCTGGCGCACAGCAGCCTGCACATCCAGCCGCCCCGCGCCCACATCTGTGCTGGGCGCACCCGTCTTGCGCGCCGTTTCCAATAATAGATTTTTGATCTGCACCAGAGAGAGATCGGGGCGCGTGCTCCAGGCCAGGGCGGCCGCGCCGCTGACGTAAGCTGCGGACATACTCGTGCCAGAGGCCGTGCAATAATTGGAGCCGACCGTCGGGCAGTTGATGCCTGTGGGCCAGGTGCTGTGGATCAATTGGCTGGAGAGACCGCCCGGCGCGGCCAGGTCCACTGCGCCCGTGTGACTGTAATAGGTGCGCTGGTCCGAGCGATCCGTGGCTGCCACGGCCACTACCCCCGCATAGGCCGCCGGCCACCAGACCGGATTGGGGGCGGAATTGCCCACCGCGCCCACCAGCAGAATCCCTTTGCCCACGGCGTAGTTGACCGCTGACTCCAGCACACTGCTTGGCTCTTTGCTGGTCACACTCAGATTGATGATCTTCGCGCCGGCGTCGGCAGCCTCGCGAATGGCCAGGGCAATGTTGGCTACACTCCCTTCGTTGCGGCTGTCCAGCGCTTTGCGCGGGTCGATGAGTACCTGCGGGGCCAGACCGGCCACCCCTTCCCCGTTGTTCAGCGCCGCCCCGATGATGCCCGATACGTGGGTGCCGTGGCCCGAATCGTCCTGGGGTGTTGCGCCGGGGGTCACGTAATTCTTGCCGGGCAACAGACGCCCGGCAAACTCCGGGTGGTTGAAGTCGATGCCGCTGTCCACCACTGCCACCCGAATCGTCGATCCCTGGCTGATGGCCCAGGCCCGGGGCGCGCCGATGCGCTGCATCCCCCACTGGTTGGCCCGAAAGAGCGGGTCGCTGGGCAGCACGGGCGTGGGCATTTCATCGGTGTTCATCACCGCGGCGTGGGCCATCCAATTCGGCTCGGCAAAGGCGATGGCCGGGTCTGCCTGCAAGCGGGCAATCGTCGCCATCTCCGCCCCCTCCGCCACACGCAGGCGCAGAAAGAGAGGGGCGTTGGCGGCGTCGGTGATCTCCAAAACTTCCACCCCGGCCAGTGATAGCCCGGCAAACCCAGGCAGAGTGCCAAACGCCTCGATTCCGTCGCTGTCTCTGGAAGAAGGCAGCGCATCCCGGCGGACGCCCACCAGCACTTCGCCTGGGGCATAGGCCGCGCCGGTGATTGTTGGGGGTGGATCGCTCGCAGGGCCATTGTCCGCCGCCTGCACTCTACCCTGCGCGGGAGCGTACGTAAGCAGCATCCAGACCAGCAGCCAGACGGTCCACCGGGCGATAGGGCTTCGTTTTTTCAGCTTTCGAGAGGAAAGAAAAGCATCAATTTTCATGAAAATTCACTGCCCCTGCAAACTGATAACTGTTCACTGAACTCCCAGCATCTCCGCATCCAACTGCGCGTAAAAGGCGCACATAAAGTCGTGGCGCTGCTGGCCGATGGATCGGGCTGTGACGGTGTGGAGAGTGGGGAGGAGGCGTTGCAGTTTGTAGACAAACTCGTGGACGGGGGTGTAATCTACGCCGGTGAGTGCGGCGTCGTCGGGCGGCGCGGCGTCCACGGGCTGATGCCAGAGACGGCTGTTGTGGCTGCCGCTGTGGGAGAAGGCCCGGGCCACGCCGATGGCACCGATACTGTCCAGCTTGTCGGCGTCGTAGAGGCATTTGGCTTCCAGCGTAGCGGGCTGGATCGACTGATCCCGGAAGCGGTGGGAACGGATGCAATGCACGACATTTTCCACCTGGGCCGGGGGCATTCCTCGCGCTGTCAGATACTCCGCGGCGAAGTCGGCCGCGGCCAGGTGGTGGGCCTTGCGGGTTGCCCCCGACACAGGCACGTCGTGGAGCAGGGCCGCAGCCCGCACCACCGCCACGTCCGCACCCTCTGCTGCTGCAATGCGTTCGCCCAGCCGGGTCACCCGCAGCACGTGGTCAAAGTCGTGGGCAGTGTCGCCGTCGGCATAGAGTTGGCGGATCGGGTCGATCTGCATGGAACGCCTCCTTACTTTCAATGATCCCCCCGCGCCTGGGCCTGGACCAGCGCGGTGTAGTAACCGTCGGGGTTCTGGACGAGACTTTCGTGGCTGCCCAGTTCCACCACCCGCCCCTGCTTCAGCACGACGATCTGGTCGGCCTTGCGGATGGTGGAGAGGCGGTGGGCGATGACGATGGCCGTGCGGTTGGCCATCAGCCGGGCAAAGGCTTCCTGGATCAGCGCTTCGGTCTCTGTGTCCACGGCGGAGGTGGCCTCGTCCAGCACGAGGATGCGAGGATCGGCCAGGATGGCCCGGGCAATGGAGAGGAGTTGGCGCTGGCCGATGCTGAACTGCGCGCCCCGCTCGCTGGCAATGGTGCTGTAGCCGTCGCTCAGTTTCATAATGAAGTCGTGACAGTTGGCCAGCCTGGCCGCGGCGATGACCTCCTCGTCCGTGGCGGCGGGTCGCCCATAGCGGATGTTGTGGGCCACAGTATCTGTGAAGATAAACGGCTCTTGCAGCACGACGCCAATCTGGTCGCGCAGGGAGCGCTGGGTAACCGTGCGCAGGTCGTAGCCGTCCACAGTGATGCGCCCGCCGATCACATCGTAGAAGCGGCAGAGGAGGGAGGCAATCGTCGTCTTGCCGCTGCCCGTTTGCCCCACCAGCGCCACCAATTGCCCCGGCTCAATCGTCAAATTCACATCGCGCAGCACCCGTTTGCTTTCATCGTAGCCAAAGTCCACATTCTCGAAGACCACCCGTCCGCTGATGCGGGGCAGAACGATGGCGTCGGGCCGGTCCTGCACCGTCTGGCGCGCGTCCAGCAGTTGAAAGACCTTCCCCGCCGAGGCCAGCGTCGCCTGCATGACGACGTAGAGATTGGTCAGGGTGCTGATCGGCCCCCACAGGTTGTTGATGTAGGCGGTAAAGGCGACGAGGGTGCCTACCGTCAGCGCGTCGCCGCCCAGCCCCAACTGATTGGCAGCCACATAGAGCACAATCACCAGGGCCGCGCTGCGGGTGATCTCCACCAGAGGCGAGAACCAGGCCTGCAAGCTGATCACTTTCAGCCATTCGCTGACCACCCGGTCGTTGGCCTGGTGGAATTGGGCCAGGTTGACATCTTCCCGGGTGAAGGCCTGGATGACCCGCATCCCCGCGATATTCTCGGCCAGGAAGATGTTGAAGCGGGTCATATTCTCCCGCACCCGATCCCAGCCATTGTAGAGCCGGGGGCGCATATACAGCCCGATGACGGTCAGGATGGGCAGCATAAAGAGCGCGATAAGGGTTAGGACCGGATTGATGGCGAACATCAGGGCCAGCACAATAATTCCGGACATCACATCGTTGACGACATTCGCCAACTGGTTGGTCAGGAAGTCATTGATGGTGTTGGCGTCGCCGATGAAGCGGGTCATCGTCTTGCCCACCGGCTCCCGCTCGTGGAAGGTGAAGGAGAGATTGACTACGTGCTGGAACAACTGATGGCGCAGGTCCACCAGAATGCTCAGGCTGACGCGCTGGATGAGCAGGGAACGGGCAAGCACGCCGGTCCAGGTGAGCGCGTGGGCCACCGCGGCCAGGGCCAGCAGGGGCAGAAAGCCCTCCCGTTTGCCCACGGAAATGTGATCGTCGATGAGGATGCGGTCGATGTAGGGGTAAAATTGGGAGATGGTGACGCAGATGGCGTAGATGGTGAGAGTGACGGCCATCCGGCGCCGGTAGGGGCGCAGATAGGCAAAGAGTCGGCGCAACGTCGCGCCCATAGGCGGCGGCGCGTCGATATCGCGCAGGACGATTGGTTTGACGAGACTTCGCAACATGTGGGGTTACCCCATCGCTCTTTCTATCGGCCAGAAACGTGAGGCGTGAAACGTGAACAACAGCCGTTGATCTCACGTTTCACGTTTGTAACTGTACAGGTGTATCAGACCAGTGAGCGCTGATTGAGTAGCGAAGCGTATCGAAATCAAGCGAACGG
>JACQGT010000095.1 GCA_016199425.1 Chloroflexota bacterium | reverse complement strand
CCCGGCTGAACAGTTCAATGGGGATGATGTTCTCTCTGTTTTCTGTGAATTCGTATTTGAAAGTCTGCTGATTGAGGATACGTTCATAGCCGTAGTAATAGGGGCCTTCCCAGCCGTTTTCGCTGAAAAAGTGAACACGCACAGGCGGCGCCTGCTGGTATTTTTCAAAGCGCCGGCTGGCGGAATAGGGGCTGAAAAAGCCGGGGAAGATCGCCAGCACGTAGAGCGCTACGAGCAGAATCAGGGAGACCATCGCCAACCGGTGACGGCGAAAACGCCAACCGATCAATTCCCACTGGCTGGCGTAGTAGAAGCTCTCATCGACAACTTCCCCGCCCACTGTCACTTCGTCTTCAATATAGCCGCTTGCAACGCTCATTGTAGCACATCCTATCAGGAATGCGGACTCCCGGACTTCCAACTCAAGACTTCCAACTCAAGACTTCCGACTCAGGACTTTATTTGCCCACGCCCTCATAACGAATGCGCGGGTCTATCACGGCTAGCAAAATATCCGACAGCAGCGTACCCACAACGGTCAAGGCGCTGAGGATCATAATAATGCTGCCGGCCAGAAACATATCCTGGGCCAGCACGGCCCGCAGGAGCAGGGGGCCGGTTGTTTGCAATCCCAAAATCAACGAGACCAATACTTCGCCGGAGAAAATACCGGGCAAAACCCAGCCGATGGTGCTCAACACAGGGTTGAGGGCCATGCGCACCGGGTATTTGAAGAGCAATTGCATCTCCGAGACACCCTTCGCCCGTGCCGTGATTACATACTGCTTCTTCAATTCGTCCAGCAGGTTGCCGCGCATGACGCGGATGGTCGCGCCTGTGCCTGCCAGCCCGATGATCAGCAGAGGTAGGACAAGATGCTGGAGCATATTCAGAAATTTGTCCATATTCATGGGCTGGCCCATATATTTCACGTCATACAGCCCCAGCGAAGAAAAGTCGAAATAGCGGAATAGAATCCAGGCCATGACCATTGCCAGGAGAAAACCGGGGGTTGCCAGCCCGATAAAACCAAAAAAGGTAAACACGTAGTCCCCAGGCGAATATTGATGGGTGGCCGAATAGATGCCGATGGGGATGGCGACCAGCCAGGAGATAAGGAGGGCCAGGACAGAAATAGTCAGGGTCAGGGGCAGGCGTTCGGCCAGAAGCTCGTTGACCGTGCGATTCCATTGAAAGGACCAACCAAAGTTGAAATCGACGATGATACCTTCCATCCAGCGATAATAGCGCATATAGGCAGGCTGATCGAAGCCGTACATCGCGATCAACCGCTCGGCTTCCTCCTCGTTCAGGTCCACACCAGAAGAGCGCAGGCTCTCGATCTGATAGGTCACCCAGTCGCCGGGAGGGAGTTCGATGATGACAAAGGAGACAATCGAGATCAAAAAGAGGATGGGAAGAAGCATCACCAGACGGCGAAGAATGAATGCTAACACAGAAGCGCCTCCTGAGCGGAGAAGGTTGACAGACGTGCAGGGGGAATGGTTCGACGGGTGAAACGTGAAATGTGAGAATGGATAGCGTTCTCACGTTTCACGTTTCACCCGTCGTTCGGCAGTGGGCGGTTGCATCGCCCGCCGCCCGCTATACAACTATTCGCGGTAGAAGAACTGCTCGCCAGAGAAGTTCTGCGCGATGGCATAGCCGGCGCTGGCCACGTTGCCCATGCGGGCCGAGATGATCAGCGGGTATTTGACGCCTTCCACAATCGTGAGCATCGGCAGGTTGTCCCGATGCCACTGGAAGCCTTTCTCCCGCAGCGCCCGGTATTCAGGCGTGCCAGGCACAATGCCCCAGCGCTCGGCGTCGATGTCATAGGCTTCCAGCACCCAGGCCGGCGGCTCCTCGCCATCCGCGCCCTTGCTGCTCATGTAGTTCTGCCATAGCCGGTTGCCCCGGTCCATTGTGCGGCTGGTGTGGTCGTCGTCGCTGTTCTGGTCGTGGCTCCAGTGGGTGGAAGCCTTCAGTTCGTTGGCATTCTGCCGCTGGCCATACAGAGTTGAATCGATCAGCTTGACCGGGGCGTAGATGCCGACTTCGGCCAGGTATTCGCCGATCAGTTCGGCAGCCGGCGACAGGTCCACCGCATGGCCGCCCGATTCGATCAAGAACTCGAAGCGGTTGCCGTCGGGTCCCAACCGGTAACCTTCACTGTCCCGCTTGTCCAGCCCCATCTCGTCCAGCAGAGCGTTGGCCCGGTCCAGATCTCGGGTGTAGAGATCGGGGCCTACACTGACTTCCGGCAGAGAGGCAAAGCCGTAGTAGAGGGTTTCGATCATCTCCTGCCGGTCCATGGCCAGGCTGACCGCCTGGCGGAAGCGAATGTCCCGCACCACTTCCCGCCACACCGGATCGTCAAAGGTCTGGTTGATGAAGAGATTGCTGGAATCCACGTGCATATCCAGCAGGACAGTGGTAAAACCGCCTTTGGCCTCGTTTTCCTTGTAGAGAGGCACTTTGACCAGACCGGTGGACTCGCGCATGAAGTCCACATTGCCGGCGAAGATATTGACGTTGAGCATTTCCACATCTTCGGTCAGCACCGAAATCAGTTTGTCGATGTAGGGCAGTTGTTGGCCCAGTGTATCGACCTTGTGGTAGTAGGGGTTGCGCTCGAAGGTGAGCAGACCCGGCTCGGAGGAGGGAACCAGCAGCCAGGGGCCAAGCCGCGGGCTGTCCGCACACTTGGGCTGGTTCACGTGCCAGCTTTGGCAATCCTTGGCCGCAAAGACCTGCCACCACTCGTCGGTCAGATTCATGGCGGTCAGTTCATCCTTCAAACTTTCCAGAGGAACGTAGTCGATATGGAATTGTTTGAGATAGTGGGCAGGGCGAATCAGCTCGGTGTAGCCATTCCAGCCTTCGATCACCAGATTGCGCAGGAATGCGCCGTAGGGTTCGGGGAAGATGATTTTGAAGGTGAAGTCGTCGATCACTTCCAGCGACATCGGCTGGCCCGCTGCCGAATAGCCCGTCTGGAAGCGGCGGGGGAAGGAGGGCGTGAGCTTCTCGTTGAGATAGATGTCCTCGTAGGTGAAGCGCACATCTTCGCTGGTCACGGGCACACCGTCCGACCATTTCAGCCCTTCGCGCATATGGAAGATGAAAGTGGTGTTGTTGTCCAACACTTCAAAATCCTTCAGCACGTTGCCCCGGATGCCTTCCACGCCCAGGTCCGGCGCAGAGAGCAGCGGCTCGTTGATCATCACGAAGATATCCGGGTTCCAGTCCGGGCGGAAGTGGGCGGAGCGCAATGTGCCGCCATATTGGCCCGGCTCCCAGTCAGGCAGGCTGGTTTCCGACATCAGAACGCCAGGCCCGACCACAAAGGGTTCCAGGGGCAGGCGTTCGTCAACCGGGGGCAGCTTGCCGGCGGCCACCAGTTCGGCCAGCATCGGGGCTTCGCTGTAGCCGCTGCTGGATGCAGCGGCTTCCTGGGCTGCAGGCGCCGCCGCGGCTGGGGCGGCTTCCTGGGCGGCGGGGGCCGCGGCCGGGGCCGCTTCCTGGGCGGCGGGAGCAGGCGCTGCCGCACCACAGGCAGCCAGCGCCAGCGACGCAAGCAACAAAATCGTCAACAACAGGGTCAGTTTACGCATGTTTCTCCTCTTTTCCTTTCGATGGGTGATACAAAGGGTCTACGAAAGAACGAAAATGTGCAAGAGTGCGGTACGCATGAATAAGCAACAACCGGTAGCCGTCAGAGAATCCAGACGACAAGGTTGGGCAACACTGTCTTACTGACTGTAATGCGTGCCAGAAAAACCAAGCCGCATAGGAGAATGCGACAATTCAATGTGAAAGTTGCAGACGGAGCGGCTGCCTAAAGAAAGAAACAGCGATGGTGAGTCGTCTACCGCGTATTTTGTTGAGGAATAGGAAGAAAACACACGAATGGGAGACAAACCAACTACAAACAAACGACCTGCTGTCGAAAAATCAGGTTATAAAAAGTATACTTGAGACAAACCCTATTGTCAACCACAAAAAGCACCAAACCCAGGGCCGTCATTGGCACGTGTCAGTAGATTGTAGCATGGATATTCTGCTTGTCAAGTTCGTTTTTTTACTTTTTTACGTGGCCTCGTGGCCTCTTTTTGCAGTCTATGATTTTCCACCCGCTTCGTGCTACAATAGGCCGGTTGTGTTTTTCCCATCCGGCAATCACCCAGACGACTTGCCACGTGCAACCTGCAACCGTCTGCCTGCCCTAACGAAAGAATTTCATGAGCGATACTCGAATCATCTATTCCATGCACCGGGTGGGGAAGACCTACCCGCCCCAAAACAAAGTCCTGCGCGACATCAGCCTCTCCTTTTATTACGGCGCGAAGATCGGCGTGCTGGGGCTGAACGGCGCGGGCAAATCTACACTGCTCAAAATTATGGCCGGGCTGATGGACGAGGAACACGAAGGCGAGACGACGCTCCTCGAAGGCTTCAGCCGGGGCTATCTGCCCCAGGAACCGGTGCTGGACAATAGCAAAACCGTGCGCCAGATTGTGGAGGAGGGCGCGCAGGAGACGGTGGACGCGCTGCGCGAGTTCGACGAAATCAATGCGCGCTTTGGCGAGGAGCTTTCCCCCGATGCGATGGACGCGCTTATCCAGCGCCAGGGGGAAGTGCAGGACAAACTGGACGCGCTCAACGCCTGGGATTTGGACAGCCGCCTGGAACTGGCAATGGACGCGCTGCGCTGCCCGCCGAGCGACGCGTCCATCGCCATCCTCTCCGGCGGCGAGCGGCGGCGGGTGGCGCTGACCCGGCTGCTTCTGCAAAAGCCGGACATTCTGCTCCTGGACGAGCCGACCAACCACCTGGACGCGGAGTCGGTGGCCTGGCTGGAGCGCCACTTGCAGGAATACGAAGGCACAGTCATCGCCATCACCCACGACCGCTACTTCCTGGACAATGTGG
>JACQGT010000083.1 GCA_016199425.1 Chloroflexota bacterium | reverse complement strand
GGCGTATTTGATCATCTCCGCCGTGCGCAGATCGGTGACGAGTATCGGCGCGCGCAGGGGCAGATGTAGTCGGGCCACTTTTTCGGCGGCGTCCGGGTTCAGGCTGCCCAGCACCACCCGGTCGGCGGCCATAAAGTCGGCAATGGCCGAGCCTTCTTTCAAAAATTCCGGGCAACTGACCACAGCAAAGTCGATGGGCGACGGCTGCTTGCGGCTGATGATGTCGGCCACCCAGTCGCCTGTGCCCACGGGCACAGTGCTTTTGTTGACGACGATCAGCGGGTGGTCCATCGTCTCGGCGATGCTCTCGGCGGCCATGCGTACATAGCGCAGGTCTGCCTCGCCGTCCACACCGCTGGGCGTGCCCACACAGATAAAGACGAAATCGGCGTCGGCCAGGGCTTCGTCGTAGCTGGTGGTAAAGTGCAGCCGTCCCGCCTTTACGTTGCGCTGGATCAGCTCGCTCAGCCCCGGCTCGTAGATGGGTGTCTCGCCCCGCTTCAACATCGCAATCTTCTCTTCGCTGATGTCGATGCAGGTGATTTTGTTGCCCAGATTGGCAAAACAGGTCCCGGTGACCAGCCCCACATAGCCTGTGCCGGCGACTGCGATGTTTTTCATAGAATCGTTCTCCATTGAGGAATGCTGTTATCTGGGACGACGGACGACGAACCGCAGACCGCAGACGACAGATCGCAGATAGCCCAATGGCGTCCGCTGTCCGCCGTCAGCCGTCCGCTTCCTGCTTCGCCGCGCCGAAATCCCCCCACGTCAACTGCTCCCGCCAGAAAAACCACGCGCCCACGGCTGTGACGGGGACCCACAGCGCCACGTGCAGGACGGCGGTATAGGCCGCGGCCATATCCCGACCCACCCCGTAGGCGACGAGAGTCTCAATGCCCGGCGTGTCGAAGGTTCCCACGTAGCCGGGCGCCGAGGGCAGGGTCGTGGCCAGATTGACAATGCCGTTCATCAGCATCAGCGCCAGAAAACTGACGTTGAAATCGAAGGCGTGCATCACAAACCAATACTTCACCGTCTCCATCAACCAGACGGCCACACTGGTCAGGAAGATCATCGCAATATCCTGGGTGCTGCTCAAGCTCTGAATCCCCTCCATAAAACGCTGGAAGATCTCATCCGTGCGGGCGCGGATGGCGCTGGGCAATAGTCTGTTGGCAAACCAGCCATAGAGCTGGGCCATGCGCGCCGGCTGGCCCGCCATCCACATAAAGAGTGTGATTGCCAGCACCAGCAGAACAGTCAGCACCACCACAAACTGCCGGTAGGCGGCGGGAATAGGCGCAAAGGGCAGAGCCAGAAAGACGAAAAGCAACATCACCAGCCCATCGAAGATGCGTTCGATGATGGCTGTCGTCAGGCTGGAGGCCATCGGGACACCCTCTTTGCGCTTCAACACATACGAGCGGATGATTTCCCCGGCGCGGAAGGGGTAGACATTGTTGCCGAAATAACCGATGCAGACCACTGGAAACAAACGGCGCAGGGGCACATCTTTCAGGTGGCGCAGCATATAGTGCCAGCGCCAGGTGCGCGCCCACAGACCGACAAAATAGACAGCCACCCCCGGCGCGATCCACCAATAGTTCGCCGTGCCCAGGGCATTCCCTACCTCGTGCAGTTTTAGACCGGGCAGCAGATAATAGATAAAAACGGCACTGATGCCAAAACCGATCAGAAGTTGGATGTGTTGTCGCTTCATGCCCGGTCCAAATAGTTGATAACCCGCCGTTGCCTATTATCGCACAGCCCAGAACAGGCTCGAAATCATTGGGGGGTGTCGAATTCCGTAGGGACGCTGCTTGCTGCACCCGATATGTGACGGGCGCAGCAAGCAGCGCCCCTACTGTCACAATGAAAGAGCGCCGGGGGAGAACCCGACGCTCTTTATCAATTCTATTCAGTTTTTGTCTTGCTTATACAACCGCCAGCATAGCGGGCTGCACCGCGTCGCCCAGAATCTCTTCCATCGCCATCACGTGGGCGCAGATACCCCGGCGCACAAACTCTTCGCAGTCACACCCCCAGATGCCCCGGTTGTAACTGACCTGATGGATGGCATTGTCGCCGTCGATCTGTACCTCAAAACTATTGACGTGGATGCGTTGGTCTCGCTCCGCTACATACTGGCGGGCTTTGATAATGCGGCTTGCAATTGCGTCCATTCTCTGTTCCTTTCGTGGAAGAGTCGCCATTGACGATTCAGCCGGCGACGATACGAGATGTGGTGGCACAATGGCCGGGAGTAAGAACCGTAGAACAAAAAACACCCAAGCAGCACGGCGCGCCTGGGTGTTCTTTCACGGGTATTGGATGCTACACCGATCCGGTGCCTTGTGTGGAATCGTTCGATCCGCCAAAATAGTTCTCTGCTTTGAGATGATGTGTGTCACAGACGTCGACTGGATGGGGCCAAAACAGCGTGGGTACAGTATAAAACGGTCAGGTCGAAGTGTCAACCGGCGTTTTCCCCACGCACACAAGTCAGAATCGAGACGAGATAGCTAGTGAACGCAGATTGAGTAGCTGAGTCTGCGAGGCGTATCGAAATCAAGCGAACGGCACCCAGAGGGTACCCGCCCGCTGGTTTCGACAGGCTCAACCTAAAGGTTTCGATACGGCGGGAAACAGCACCCGCCTACTCAACCGGCGCTAGTCTTGAGCAGTTAACCGGAAGG
>JACQGT010000010.1 GCA_016199425.1 Chloroflexota bacterium | reverse complement strand
GCCTGGATGATGGACACCTATTCCATGCACCGGGGCTATTCCGTGCCAGCGGTTACCACCGGCAAGCCCATCGGCGTGGGCGGCACTGTGGGCCGCGAGTACGCCACCGGTCTGGGTGTCACGTATGTAACCCGGGCGATGCTCAAGCGCAAGTTGGGGCAGAACATTGAGGACATCACCGTCGCTGTGCAGGGCTTTGGCAACGTGGGCAGTTGGACAGCCCGCTCGATGCACGAGCGGGGTGCGACGGTCGTGGCCGTCAGCGACGTGACGGGCGGCATCTACGATGCCAAAGGCTTCGATCCGCGCCATCTGAAAGCCTTTGCCGCAGAGAACGGCACTGTCGTGGGCTATCCCGGCTCGGACACGCTTACCAACGAAGAGTTGCTGGAATTGGACGTGGATGTGCTGGTGCCCGCGGCGATGGAAGGGCAGATCACCGCACAGAATGCGGACAAAATTCGGGCGCGGGTGATCGCGGAGGGCGCCAACGGCCCCACGTCGCCGCAAGCCGATCTGATCCTCAACGACAAAGGCGTGATGGTCATCCCCGACATTCTGTGCAACGCGGGGGGTGTGGTCGTCAGCTACTTCGAGTGGGTGCAGGATTTGCAGGCTTTCTTCTGGGATGAGAGCGAAATTCGCCGCCAGATGGAGCGCAAACTGTTGATGAACCTGGACGAGGTGATGGGTGTGACCGTGCGCACAGGTGTAGACCTGCGCACCGCGGCCTACACCATCGCCATCCAGCGCATTGTGGATGCGGTCAAACTGCGGGGGATTTATCCATAAACCGTAGGGCGGATTGCCAATCCGCCCAGAGCGGACGGAATACCATTCCGTCCTACACAGCCCGCAACATTTCCGCCAAACCTGCGTAGAGTGTGATAGTGGGGCTGCGGCCCTGCCCCGTTATTCAGTTTACGCGCCCCATCTGGGGCAGAAAGAAACAATACGCATGTCCACCCTTGGCAATCTCATCTGGCTCATCTTCGGCGGGCTGATCGCGGCTCTGGGCTATATCCTTGCCGGGCTGGCCCTCTGCCTGACAATCGTCGGCATTCCCTTTGGAATGCAATCGGTGAAAATCGGCATCGCTGCGCTCGCGCCCTTTGGCAAAGAAGTGGTGGAGAACGATAACGCCAACAGCATCTTGCGCATCATCTTCAATATCGTCTGGCTCGTCCTCTTTGGCTGGGAAATCGCCCTGGCCCATCTGCTCTCGGCGCTCGTCCTCGCCATCACAATCATCGGCATCCCCTTCGCCAAGCAGCACGTCAAACTCGTGCCCCTGGCCCTCTTCCCCTTCGGGCGCGAACTGAGATAGTGGGTATTGGGTATTTGCAGGTCGAGAGCGAACAGTGAGCAGTAATCAGTTCCTCATGCGCTGTCGTGCGCCACTGGGGACGAAAAAGCAAATCCGTAAATTCTGTTATCCGTGTTCTATTTTTTCAGGGCAGTAATCAGTTCCTCCTGTGCGGATACATACACGCCACAGGGGATGGAAAAGTCCCCGGCACTTTCTGAAGTGCCGGGGACTTTTTTCAAGCTGCTGACAATCCGTAAATTCTGTAATCCGTGTTCTCACTCAGGCAGCGCGGAACCAGACCCGCATCTCGCCCGCGGCGCGGTTGTCCCACACGCAGTAGGGAACGGCTGTCACAGGGATAGAGCCGGTTGCCGAAGGCCGATCCCGGCGGTAGAGGGTGGCGCTGTCCCAGTCGTCGTCGGCGACGAGAATGCCCGTGCCGCGCAGGAGTGTCACGCCGCCCAGCAGATCGGCCCGGTGTTCGACGCTGAAGTTGCGCACCTGCTCCGGGTCCAGCGCGATGCGGTCCAGATTCTCCACGCCCGGCTGATCGACTCCTTCCACACAGTAGACAATTGGCCCGCGCTGGACAGCCAGCCGCCCCTGCATCTGGCGCACAGCCGGGTGCGCCCAGACTATCTGCACGGACATTCCCAGGCTGAGTTCGACGACATCCCCCGGCTGCCAGGTGCGTTCGACGGTCACATAGCCGTTGACAGGTGCGTCCGCATCTACAGACGCGCCGTTGATCCGTATCTGCCACTGCTGGCACCAGCCGGGGATGCGCAGATGTACAGCAAAGGCCCGCGCCGTTTCCGGTGTCAGCTCGATCCGCACCTCCCCATCCCAGGGATAGTTGGAGGTCAATTGCACCTGCACCGGGCTGCCGGCCACGGCAATGGATGCGCTATTCTGGGCGTAGAAATGAACCCACAGATCATTGGGGCCGGTGGAGTAGAGATAGTCGCCCAGACTGGCGAGGATGCGTCCCACATTGGGCGGGCAGCAGGGGCAGACAAACCAGGGCGTGCGGTGATGGGTTCCCGCGCTGGCCAGGGGGTTGACGTAGAAGAAGTGTTTGCCGTCCAGAGCGAGACCGCTGATAAAGCCGTTGTAGAGGGTCTGCTCGATGATGTCGGCGTACTTACCCTCGCCCCGGAATTGCAGGAGGCGCTGATTCCACATCACCAGCGCGATGGAGGCGCAGGTCTCGGCGTAGGCGCTTTCATCGGGCAGGTCGTAGTCGGTGGTAAAGCCCTCGTTGTGGCGGGAGGGGCCAATGCCGCCGGTCAGGTACATTCGTTGGTGGACCAGATTGCCCCACAGCCGTTCACAGGCTTCCAACAGAGAGGGGTCGTCGTATTCGTGGGCCAGATCGGCCACGCCGCACATGAGATACATGGCCCGCACCGCATGGCCCACTACTTTTGTCTGCTCGCGGATGGGAGCGTGGGCCTGGCAATATTCGTAGGACCTGGCCCAAAACTTGGCTGGGTCTTCCCCCCGCGCCACAACCTCTACATCGTAATAATGGGGATCGCTCTGGCCGCGCTCCTCGACCAGATATTTCGAGAGGGTCAGATGGCGCTCGTCACCTGTGGCGTGGTAGAGACGCACCAGAGCCAATTCGATCTCCGGATGGCCGCCGTAGCCCCGCCGCTTGCCCGGCTCACGGCCAAAGGTGGCGGCGATGTAGTCAGAATAGCGGGCAAGAGCGTCCAGCAGTTTACGCTCGCCGGTGGCCTGGTGGTGGGCAACCGCAGCCTCCATCAGATGACCGGCGCAGTACATTTCGTGCCAGTCGCGCAGATTCTTCCAGCGCATGTCCGGCTGAATGGCAGTGAAATGGGTGTTGAGGTAGCCGTCGGGCTGTTGGGCGCTGATGATTTTGTCCGCCACCTCATCCACCAACTTGTGTAGCTCCGGGTCCGGTTGGGTTGCCAGGGCGTAGGCTGCGGCTTCCAGCCACTTGGCTGGGTCCGAATCGCCGAAGATGAGTACGATGGGGGCCGGCAGTTCCCGGCTGAAGTCGAGGTCAAAGGCGCCGATGCGGCCCGTATCCACCAGCATACGGTACATATGGGGGATCGTCACCGTGCGGTTGATCTCCTGGCGGGGCGCCCAAAAGGGGTCGCCCAGCCTAACGTCGGTAAAGGGTACAGGTGTCAATTGACGCCTGGCGGATTGGGTTGTCATGGGGTATTCTCTCCTGATGGCAGCGGGGATGGGGTGGGGGATTCTTGCGCCACCGGCTTGTCGTGTGGCGGCTATAGACTTTCAAATGGGGATATGTCTGCTCTCGCCGGGTCACGGACCCGGCGGGGAGCAGAAACCATCCGTTTGGGGATATCTCTGTTCTCGCCGGGTCCGTGACCCGGCGACGTTGGGTCGGCCACAGCCGCCGGTCACGGACCGGCGGGGAGCAGAAACCATCTGTTTATGTACGCCGCGTTATACTAACCCTTAAGACCGGACAAGACGATCCCCTGGATGAAGTAGCGTTGGGCAAAAAAGAAGAGCACCAACACGGGCAGAATCATCGCGGTCGAAGCCGCCATCAGCAGATCCCAGCGGGTACGCATAATGCTGCGGAAGGTGGCCAGACCGATGGCGACGGTAAATTTGTCGGGGGAATTGATGTAGAGCAGCGGGCCGATAAAGTCATTCCAGCCGTTCAAAAAGGTGAAGATTCCCACTGTAATCAGGGCCGGTTTGGCCAGGGGCATAAAGATGCGCCAATAGATGCCGAACTCGTCGCAGCCGTCAATGCGGGCCGCGTCGGCCAGCTCCGGCGGCAGAGTGCGGAAGAATTGACGGAGCAGGAAGATATTGAACGCGCCGCCACCGAAGAAGAAGGGCACTGTCAAGGGCAGATAACTGTCTGTCCACCCCAGGCGGCTGAAGATGACAAATTGGGGGATCATCAGCACAAAATAGGGAACCATCATTGTGGCAAGCACAATCCCGAACCAGGCGTCGCGACCAGGAAAGCGGATGCGCGCAAAGCCGTAGGCGCAGAACGAAGCCGAGCCAACGATAGCAATTTCGTTCAATAGGACGATCCACAACGTGTTGGCAATGTACGTGCCAAAGGGTTTGTAGGTCAGCGCGTCGACGTAATTCTGAAAGCGCACTGGATTGGGAATCCACTGGGGTGGAAAGATGAAAATCATCCGCTCCAATTTGAGTGAACTACTCAACAGCCACAGAAAGGGTAGCGCCATCACAAACGCGCCCACAACCAGAACGACAAGCGTGACAGCGCTCCAACGCCATTCCTCGTTGCGCAGATTGGCAATCAGCCGGCTTGACGCCGACGACGCGCCAATGGCTGATACCGGCTGCTGGGTGACAGGATAATTATCAACACGGCTCATAATTTAAGTATCCTCATAGTGTACCATACCGCCTACATACTTGAAGACAAAGAGCGTCAACGCCATAATCACAAAGAAGAGTACCCAGGCCAGCGCCGCAGAATACCCCATGCGCAGAAACTCGAACGCGTTGCGATAGAGATAGAGAACGTAAAAAAGTGTCGAGTTCTGGGGTCCGCCGTCGGTAATCAGATAGCCGGCCGTAAAGACCTGGAAGGTTCCGATAATACCGATAATCAGATTGAAGAAAATGACGGGCGAGAGGAGGGGAATCGTCACATTCCAGAGCTTGGCCCAACGGCCTGCGCCGTCGATCTCCGCGGCCTCGTAGAAGACATCCGGGATACCCTGCAGACCGGCCAGATAGATCACCATACTGGCGCCCAACCCCCACAGGCTCATTACAATCAGCGCGGGCAGCGCCCAGTCGGGGGATTGCAGCCATTGGATTTTGGGCAGCCCCAGCCAACGCAACGCCACATTAGCCAGGCCGAAGTCGGTGTTGAAGATCCACGCCCAGAGCACCGCGCTGGCTACGGCGGGCACAATGCTGGGCAGGTAGTAAATTGTGCGAAAGACCCCAATACCCCGCACTTTTGTATCCATCAGCAGGGCTAGAATAAAGCTGGCAACCAGACTCACCGGCACAGAGAAAAGGGTAAAAATCGTCGTTACTTTGAGCGACTGTAGAAAGAGCGGGTCCTTGCCAAGTTGGGTGATGTTGTCCACCCCGACGAAACGGGGCGCGCGGATCAGATTCCAGTCGGTAAAGGTGAGCCAGATGGCGGTCAGGGCCGGGATCAAAAACCAGAGCAGAAAGCCGAGAATGAAGGGCGCAATGAACAGATAGCCGGTCACCGTCCGGCGTTGCAGTTCTGTTTTCGGGCGCAGTGGATTAAACCAGAGACGGACGGTCATCAACAGATTCCTTCGGGGGTGTCGAGATAGGAGATAGGAGAGTAGGAGATAGGAGTTAGGATACGTTCGCCCAACTCCTATCTCCTATCTCCTATCTCCTATCCTTGATTCCGTTGCAGAATCTCATTTGCCTGGGGCACAGCCTCGGCCATGGCATCGGCCGCGCTCTTGTCGCCCACCCACACCGCATCCAGCGCCGGGTTGATGATCCCGGATGCCTCGGCCCAGCCCACCGGCTGGTAAAGCACATGGCCGAAGCGGGGCAGGAATTCAGTTGCGATCAGATCGTAGCCGGTCGGATGCACCCCCTCGGTGATCCATTTGCCCAGCCCCTCTTGGGTCATCAGGGCCGTCTGGCTGGGCAGCCAGAGACCGATCTTGCAGAACTGGGTCTGGTAGAAGGGGGTAGAGAGGAAGCGCACCCAGCGCCATGCATCTTCGGGATGTTTGGATGCGGCCAGGGCAGAGTGCAGATGGGCTTGCATATTCGTGGCCGGATGCTTCAGGCCGGGCAAAGCGGCCGTGCCCAGGGTGGCGCTGATCTTGTGGATCCAGGCCAAAGCCCAGGAACCGTCGATAGCCATAGCCAGTTTGCCATTCTCCAGCATTTGGGTATTGCTCATGCCCAGGGCTTCAATCGCAGTGGCCTGGGGCATGACGTGATGGACCAGCACCAGATCGGCAATCGCCTGGATCGCCTCGGTGGCCTGGGGTTTGTCGATGTCCAGCAGACCGGTTTCCGGGTTGATCCAGAGGCCGTCGTTGCCGGCAATCGCCGAGTGGACGGGAATCCACCAGGTGGGCCAGTGTACGCCCCAGCGCTCGATGTTCTCCGGGTCGAAGGGGGCGTCAGTCGGGTGATTGCCGTTGGCATCCACAGTCAGGGCAATGGCAGCCTCCAGAAACTCGTCCCAACTCCAGGCTTCGTCCGGGTTGTTGCTGGGCGGCTCGATCCCGGCCTCTGCGAAGATATCCGCATTGTAATAGATGTGCGGGGCAACCCAGCAGGAGCCGATGCCGTACCACTTGCCGTCCTGGGTACAGCGTTCGGACTCCTGGGGTTCGATGAAGTAATCCTTGGCACCCACCACTGAGTCACTTTTCAGTTGCTCGGTGATATCCAACAGCACGCCGTCCTTGATGAAGGTGCGGTAGATGTCGCTGCCGATAAAAGCGGTATCTGGCGGATTGCCAGCCGCGATATTGGCCAGGAACTTCTCGCCGTAGTTCTCTGGCGTGTGCAGCCAGGTAACTGTGATCCCAGGCTCTTCCTGCTGGAAGACGTTGATGGCAGCGCGCACCCCTTCGTCCTCCTCTGTGCCGCCCCACCCCATGAAAGTGATCTCTACAGGCTGGGCGGCCGGGGCAGCCGCGCCCCTCCCGGCGGCCGCTCCGCTCGGGGCCAGCGCGGCGCTGGGGGGCGTACAGGCGGCCAACGCGGCCATGCCCAATACCGCACTGCTTGCACGCAGAAAATCTCGACGGGAGAGCTGACTTCGGGCGGATAGTGATTTCATACTCAGATC
Source organism: Chloroflexota bacterium (assembly GCA_016199425.1). Lineage (GTDB taxonomy): Bacteria > Chloroflexota > Anaerolineae > Caldilineales > Caldilineaceae > JACQGT01. The sequence continues at coordinate 5,211 of JACQGT010000010.1, read as the reverse complement.
CTCCTCTGTTGATATGGTTTTATCTAAAGCGTGATAACGGGAAAAGCGACATTCATACAAGAGAGATGTGTACAACTGGGCCGCTGGACAATGGGGAGGGGGATCGCCCACCGTTTGTGCTTACCCGGACAGCCGACGAAAAGACAAAAACCGCTGGAGAAAATTCAGTTGGACACAGGTGGAACACCGGTCAGTTGATGACGCACAGTAGTGCCTACATCTGGCTGCTCGACAGTGCGCAGCGACGGGTCTGCACCGCAAGACTCACGGATATAGAGTGTGCCGCAGATTTTCACCTCGTCCGTTGCCACCGTCTCGCCCTGCAACTTCAAAGAGAGTTGTTCGGCAGCCTTTTTGCCCATCTCATACGCGGGCAGGCTTACCGTTGTCAGCTTGGGGCGCAACACCCGACTAAACGACCGGTTGTCGTAGCTGACAATCGCCACGTCGTCAGGAACCCGCAGCCCAGCAGCTCGGATCGCCTCCACTGTACCCCAGGCCATATGATCGTTCGCCACATAAATCGCTGTGGGGCAGGGGTCCGTGGCCAGCAATTGCTGGGTAGCGGCAAAACCGCCTTCGTATCTCCAATCGCTCTCCAGCATCCAGCCAGCTTCAATTGCTATGCCGTGTTGGTGCATCGAGTCCACATAGCCGTCCACACGGCGACGGGCGGAATGCCATCCGCTGGGGCCGGCAATGTGAGCGATGCAACGATGGCCCAGAGAAAAGAGATGCTCCATCGCCAGTTGGGTCCCGGCGTAATCATCGGGCACAACCGAATACTGGATGGGCGCACCAAAGAGCCGGTGGACAAACATATAGGGCTTTCCCGCCTTCTCCAGCTCTTCCGTAGGGGCCAGATGGCCGGATTCGACAAAGATCATCCCATCCACCGAACGGCCCAAAAGTGTGCTGATGGCTTCTCGTTCCAGGTCGGGGTCCCAGTCCGAATTGATGATCAGCCCCAGATAGTCGATGGTTCTGAGAAAATCCTGAATACCCCGAATGATCGGCGGCGTAAAAGGGCTGAGCAGATCGTCGGCGATGATACCGATGGTATTGGTGCGCTCCGTGCGCATCCCCCGGGCCAGCCAATTGGGCTTATACTCCATGGCCGCGGCAGACTTGAGTACGCGCTGCCGGGTCTTGTCACTGATCGGGTGATCGCTCTTGGTGAGTACCCGAGAGGCAGTGGCGATGGATACATTGGCTGCCCTGGCAACATCAGCGAGTGTGGATGTCAAGATAGGCTACCTTACCAGCCGACCTGTCAAACCGACGGTGGACAGACGCAATGGCAGGCGATGAATCGTGAAGTGGTTGTGGGATATGCCAGCTATTGCTCAATGAGGGTGGGGGACCCTCACCATGCGGAAAACGTTTTCCTACCCAGCGATTGTAGCGGAAAACGTTTTCCGTGTCAAGAACCAATTTTACAGTTTTTGTACTGATCAACGAGATACTGGAAGATTGGGACGCAGATTTACGCAGAGGAACGCAGATTGACGATCTGCCCACTGTGATTCATAACGCTTCAAGCAGAACCGGCAGCGTCTCCCACCCAAAGCTCTCTGCTGCGTAATCCACAAGCAGCGCTAGGGCCACAATGCGCGCCGTAGTTTTCGGCGCGGCCTGATGGTCTCCGGCTCCTTCAACGCGGTATAGCTCCAAGCGGCGGCCGGCTGCCACGCGTGAGCATCTGCCCCAGGATGGACAGGAGCGTGCGTGGGCGCAGGATGCGCGCCATCACCTGGCGATAGGGCGCATGGGCCGAGACCGCGTCGAAGAGGGCTGCCTGCAGGTTGGCGTCCTGATGGGCGGCTCGCACCAGCGGATCCAGCAGCCCCAACCGAGCGAACCAGATCGTCAGCACACGCATGGTCCGGCCAAAAGGCAGGTCGCTGATAATGTCGTGGTTGGCGCTGCGATAGGCATCGTGAAAGGCCTGCCGGGAGATGCCCGCCTGCACAATTGTGTGGGCAGCGCGGATGCCTGTGAGCACACCAGACGTCACCCCTTTGCCCTTGAAGGCCCGCACCAACCCGGCCGCATCCCCAACCAGCACGAAGCGATCCCCGTAGTAGCCATGGGCCAGGGAACAGGGGAAGCGCCCCTTGAAAAAGCGCAGATCGTTGGCGTCGTAGGCTCCGGCGTTGTCCAGATTGGGCAAGACGGCGCGCACCGACGGCATGTCCAGGAACTCCTGCATGCGCTTGACGTCCACCGCGTCGCCGACAATGTTAATAGTCAGATGGTTACCTTTCGGCGTGACCCCACCGAACTCAATCGACGGTTCGGCAGGCAGAAAGGCGTGGATGCGGGAGCCAAACGCCGCCATCTCTGCGGGTCCGGGGTGGTATTTGGTGACGACCGAAGCCAGGGAACTGGGCGGTCGATAGCCGGTCAGCCGGCTGAAGATGGCCGCGCTGCCTTCATCCAGGCCAAAGGCCCCGACCACCACATCGGCCTGCAAAGGCATGCTCTCCGTGTAAACGACGATATAGTCTGCGTGGAACTCCAGATCGACGGCCCGGGTTGTCAATACGGGGATGCCCCGTTCCCGAACCGCGTCCAGCATATAGGCGTCGAAATGCACCCGGCGCAGGGCGGTGGATGGATGCCGATCGCCGTCGAGCACAATCTCTTCCCGGTCGGTATGCACCACATAGCCGGTAATTTCGCCGCGGCTGAGATGCGCGGGAAAGGGGACGCCCAGTTCCTCTTCCATCAGGTGGGCCAGAGGAGGCGACAGCACGCCCACGCACTGGTTGTAATGGCTTTCGACGCCGAACTGCTTGCCCTCCAGCACTGTGATGCGTACAGACCGGCCGGCCAGTGCGGCCTGGCGCTGCAAGGCCAGGGCGCAGGCCGCGCCTGCCGGTCCGCCGCCGATCAGTACGGCATGTCCATTGTCGGGAAAAGCGCTCATCCCTGCTCCTTTCCGCCCGTTCTACGGCTCAGATAGTCATCAGGGCAATCATAACAGACGGCAATCAGGCCGGGCAAAGGTTCATAGGGGCAATCAGCACACCTGACAAAAAGTGCCTGTTCTCAGTAAGAGAGAATTCGGGTATAATGGGCAAAACCGTCAGATATTCGAGTACTTCTGGCGATTCCTTCCGTCTATCCTCGGACGGGCAGAGTGGCGACTGGGGTGATTGTTGAGGGTTTTTGGGGGGAGGCGACCCATGGAGACGCGCAAGGATGCACACATACTGTCGTCGGGGATGCGCATCGCTATAGTCGGCGGTGGACCGGCGGGAAGTTGTTTTGCCCTCTTTGCCCTCCACTATGCCCGCCAACGGGGCCTGGATCTGGACGTGACGATCTTTGAGCCGCGGGACTATACGCGCCCCGCTCCCTGGGGGTGTAATATGGGGGCCGGCCTGATCCCCGTGCGCGAGTTAAAACAACTGGCAGAGATCGGGGTCAGTCTGCCCCCACACATCATCCGCAACCACATCGATCGCTATACCTTGCACACCGCGGCCGGTCAGATACAGATTTCCCAGCCGGATCCCGATGGGGATATGATCAGCGTCTACCGGGGTAACGGCCCGCGCCTCGGCCCTGCCTGGGATGCCAACATTAGCTTCGACGGCTTCCTGCAAGAGAGCGCCCGGGCCCACGGCGCAAGGGTCGTCCCCAAACGGGTGACGGAGGTCGTACTCGCTCCCACGGTCGAGGCGCGTGTCGAGGAGGAACGTTACCCGGCGGATCTGATTGTCCTGGCCACGGGCATCAATCAGCGCACCGTCAGCTTTAGCGGTCTCGTCTACCAGCCGCCACCCCGCCTCAAAATGGCGCAGACCGAAATCTGTTCCGGTGTGGAGGCGGTGCACGCTGCTTTAGGGAACAGTGTGCATGTGGTGTTACCCCGGCGCAGTGCGCTGAAGTTCGGCACACTGGTTCCCAAAGGACCGTGCATCAATGTTTCCCTGCTCGGCGGGGATCTGCCTTCGGGCAGCATTGCCCATTTTCTCGAACTGCCTGAGGTGGCGGCATTGCTACCGGGCGGCGCTGTCCGGGCCTGCAACTGTCGCCCGCTGATTGTCACCGGCGCCGCTCGCCCCCTGTACGCCGACAATTTCGTGGCGGTGGGGGACGCCGGCATTACCCGCCTGTACAAGAACGGAATCGGCGCTGCCATTCAGGCTGTGCGCCAGGCGGCCTATACAGCCGTTGTTTACGGGGTGAGCGAAGCCGCCTTTCAGGCCTACTATGCACCGTTCTGTCGCAGGACTGCTTGGGACAACCAGGTGGGCCGCTTGTTGTTTGCGAGCACCGGACTTTTTCAGAACCATACCTGGTTTGCCCGTCTCCAGTTGCAGTCGATGGCGGCGGAACAATCCTTGCCACCGGCCCAGCGCCTGCACAGCCGCATCCTGTGGGGCATGTTCACCGGAACCTACACGTATATGGAACTTCTGCGCATGGCATTGCATCCGGGCGTAACGGCCCGCCTGCTGCGTTACCTACCCCGCAGCCTGCGGCGCAGTTCTGCCCAGGAAACGCTGGCGTGGACGCCGCCGCCGGAGGGCAGGATCGACAACATCCAGCTTGAATAATCCCAGCCAAAACTGATTTACCAGAACTGATGTGACCCCGGCTTGGATATTTCGCCAAAATACGCTATGATTTTTGGGTTTATGGGCGCTCGCCCCAATGGCAGCGCGCCGCCTGAAATTTCGCAACCCAGCCTGGCCCGCTCATACACGATAGCGCTTTTCTATGCTGCTTGGCTTTCTTGTCGCTCTCTTCATATCCGGCATCCTTCTCTGGCTTGCCCGCCCCCACAACAAACCGCTCGTAGGCTGGTTGTCCATCCTTCCGCCGGGAACCATCACCGGCTGGCAGGTGTTGCGCATCCCGGAGATTGCCCACGGCGACTTCTACACCGAACGTTGGGAGTGGATACCCAGCCTGGGACTGGAAATCAGCTTCCGGCTGGATGGGCTGGCCTTGCTCTTCGGGCTGATTGTGGCCGGAGTCGGCGCGGCCGTGGCCCTCTACACCCATTATTATCTGGAAAAGGAACCCTGCCAGGGCTATTTCTATCTGGCCCTCTTCGCCTTTATGGCCAGTATGCTGGGGCTGGTGTGGGCCGATAATCTTCTCACCCTCTTCGTTTTTTGGGAAGGGACGAGCATCACCAGCTATCTGCTCATCGGTTTCGACCACGAAAATGCGCGGGCCAGGGCGGGCGCG
>JACQGT010000092.1 GCA_016199425.1 Chloroflexota bacterium | reverse complement strand
TCCGGCGTCAGGAAGACGCTCATGGGCCAGCCGCCGCTGCCGGTCATGGCCTGCACCGCGTCCATATAAATGGCGTCCAGGTCCGGGCGCTCCTCCCGGTCCACTTTGATACTGACAAAGCGGGCGTTCATCAGCGCGGCGGTCTGTTCGTCTTCGAAACTTTCGCGCTCCATCACGTGACACCAGTGGCACGCGCTGTAGCCTATACTGAGAAAGATGGGTCTGTCTTCGGCCAGGGCCAAGGCCAGGGCTTCCTCGCCCCAAGGAAACCATTCCACCGGGTTGTGGGCGTGTTGCAGTAGATAAGGCGATGTCTCGTGGGCCAGCCGGTTGGTGTGGGTCATTGTCTCTTCCATTCATTTGTTCTGTGTGTCGAGTGGGTATAGTATAGCATAGAAAGCCGAAACTCTTGGCAGGAAACCAATTGACCACCTGACCGATTTAGGGTAGAGTGGAATTCGACGGCCATTTGCTGCATTGAGAGGAAAGTATGCGCTTTTTCAACACCGAAGGACCGGTCGATCCCATTACAGTTTGGGGGATGTGACGATTGATGCTGGGGAAGTGGTCTGTCTGGATGCTCAGTCTCCTGCTCGTGGTGCTGGCTGTGGCTGCCTGCCAGCAGCCGACACCCGTCGTGCAGATGGTTATTGAAGAGGTGCGCGAGACTGTCGAAGTGACCGTCGAAGTGACGGTCGTCGTCACCCGGGAAGTCACCCGGGCGAGCGCCGGACCTGTGCAAGAGGTGGTGGTCACGGCGACGCCTGTGCCGCCCCGCGTCGGAGGCGTTTTCGTGGCTGCGGCCCCGGTTGACGCCACACTCCTCAACCCGGTGCTGAGCGTGGACAGCGTTAGCGCTACTGTCAACCGCTTTCTCTACCCGTCGCTCATCGGCCAGGACCCGTTCACGGGTGTACTGACGCCAACGGAATTGGCCCGCAGTTGGGAGATTTCCCCTGACGGTCTGGTCTGGACCTTTCACCTGCGTGCCGACGTTTTGTGGAGCGACGGCGAGCCGGTCGATGGAGATGACGTGAAGTTCACCTTCGACGCCATTGCCGGCGACCGGGTAGAGAGTCCGCTGAAAGCCAATGCCCAGGCCATCGCCAGTATTGAAACGCCGGACCCCCAGACAGTCGTCGTCACCTTCCGGGAAGTGGTCTGCGACGCGCTGCGAGAGCTGGCCGTGGGGCTGCTGCCCAGCCACAAATTCGCCGCCGATTTCAGCGATCTGGCGACCAATCCGCAGAATTTGGCGCCTGGCGTCAGTGCTGGCCCCTTTCTTTTCCACGCGTGGCAAGCGGGCGAACAGATTTCTCTGGTGCGCAATGAGGGCTATTTCAAAGGCGCGCCCTATCTGGATGGCTGGACTCTGCGCATCATTCCCGACCGCGCAGAGCGTCTGGCCGCGTTGCCAGAGGGGAGCATCGACAGTCTCGCTCTCTCCCCGGCGGAGCTGACAGCGGTTGCGCTGGACCCCAGCCTGGAAGTTCATACATACCGGGACGACGGCTACGCCTTTATCGCCCTCAATCTGGCCGACCCGACCGCGCCCCAACCGGGTCTTGACGAGAGCGGCGCGACCGTTCCCCAAACGCCCCACCCGATTCTGGGGGATGTGCGGGTGCGCCAGGCCATTGCCCACGCCCTGGACGTAGACGCCATTATCCGCAAAGCCTATCTGGGCCAGGGCTATCCTCTGGCCGCCAATGTGCTGCCCTCCATTGCTTGGGCGCACAACAGAGAGCTTACGTCCTACGCCTACGACCCGGGCGCGGCCCAGGCGCTTCTCAGCGCGGCCGGTTGGGTGGACGGGGATGGCGACGGCATCCGGGAGCGGGAGGGGCAGGCGCTCCGTCTGGCTCTGCTGACGAATGAGGACAATCTGGCCCGGATCGACGCCGCGCAACTGGCCGCGCAGCAGTTGGCCGCGGTCGGCTTTGCAGTCCAATTTGAGGCGATCCCCTTTGGGCAACTGGTAAATCAGCTTTTCAACCAGCAGTTCGATATGGCGCTCATCGACTGGTCTGGTTTGGGCAATGACCCCAACGACCAGCGCCTCTGGCAGCGCAGCGCAGACGCGCCGGGGAGCGGCTTCAATTTCGTCAGCTTTGCTAACGACCGGGTAGAGGAGTTGCTGGCCGCCGGAGTGGCCGCGCCCGGTTGCGACCCGGCCCAGCGCGCGCCCTTTTACAAAGAAATCCAGCGGATCATTCACGACGAACTGCCCTATATTTTCGTAGCTGGGACAGTCGGGAGTATCGGCTACAGCAGGCGCTGGCAGGGGATCGAGCCCGGCCCGTGGGCGTTCTACTGGAACGTCGAGAAGTGGTCATTGCAGGAATAATCCGGCGGGCAAGCGGATGGGCCAAGTTGCCCAGCGAACTTTGGGAGAACTGGAATGAGGATTGCCGCGTTCAAGCATCATGCAAAGGAAAGGCGATGTCCCAATTTTTTCTTCCCGTGGAAAGCCACGAACTGGCCGCTTTGCGCCAGCGCTTCGGCCCCGCGCCCCACGAACACGCAACAGTGACCGTCGATACCCCTTTTCTGGACGGGGACGGCCAGCTCCTCACCACCCGAGGCCGGCGCGCAGAAATCTGTTACATCCTGCACCGAGGCAACCCCCAGGAGGCTGTGCTGCTCCATCGCAAGACCTACTATCCACCAGACGCCTGGCGGCTGCCCACCGGCGGCATCCAGCAGGGCGAGTCTGTGCTGGACACGCTGGCCCGGGAGATTGAGGAGGAGACGAGCTTCCAGATCGAAAAAGGCCCCAATCCGGTGCGGATCGAGGCCTTCCTGGGCGTTCTTTCGTATGAAATGTTCCACCGTAGCGAGCAGCGCACCCACACCTTCGCCACCTGGCACTTCCTCGTCTCCGCCCCGCCCGCTGCCCAGCCCGTCTCTCTGGACCCGGACGAACATCTGGACGCCTGGGGCTGGTGCTCCATCGGCGAAATGGGCAAAGTGGCCGACGAACTGGAAGAGATCACCGCGCACGACAGCCGCTGGTTTCACTGGGGGCGCTTCCGGGCGCTGAGCCATCGCTTTGTAAAGCAGGCGATTGGAGATTAGAGATTAGAGATTGGAGGCCCAGTCGCTAATCCCCAATCTCCAATCTCTACCTCTACCCTACCGGAACTGCCCCCGGTAATTATCCACAAAGGAATGCTCCACCAACTCCACAATATCATCTGGACTGGCCAGCCAACGCCAGTCCAGCATTGTGTGCATCTCCGTATCGATCACTCCTTTGGTAGTGCGCACCCAACTCATCACATAGCCAGTGACAGTCGCCACATCCTTGCCGATGAGCAGGAGCATCAGGTCCGCGTCGTCGCTGTGATAGGTGTTGAGCAGCCAGACCCGGCGCACGTCCGGGTGGGGTGGCAGGTCCACCAATGCCTGGAAACAGCGCCGATCCAGCCCTGGCTCCACATCGATCAACACACTGGTGGCGATGGTCTTGCTATTGGGGCTGACCTCCATCTCCAGTTCCAGTAAGGTGTCGATGTCCACCCGTCCGCCAAAGCTGAGCATTGTACGGGTCTCGCGCATACCTTCCACATTGCGCACCACATCCAGCATAAAGCGGTTGAACTCCCGCACATCCCGCACCAGACAGACAAAGCGCAGATCGGCCCGTTGGCGCATCCAATTCACCCACAGGGGCGATACCCCTTCCGACCGGTAGCGGCGCAGGTTGCTGAGAAGCTGCTCCCGGGCGATTTCGTCCTTGCCGCTGGTGATGTCCGCATCAATAAAAGCCAACATCGGGGGCATCGTCTGCTCTTTGTTCTCTTGATGTTCAAAAGCCATAGGGATTGTCCAGTGGGTTCAAACTGTTGTGAATGTGTCTGTTTTCTATCACTCCTATTCAACCTCACATAAAAGAAAAACGCAAACAGTCTCAATGTTGACACAATAGCGCGAATGGCAGAAAATGTTCGATGGCATTGGCGCGGCCCACGCCGCATTTTTTTGCACACGAAGTGAGGTCTCTGTTGTACGACTATACCAGCGAAATGGCAGCACCCACCGGCAACCGGGCGCTCTACACACGCAGCTATTTCTACCCCTTTGTCTCCGTCTTCTCTCCCTTCAGCTACAGCGTTCTGGCCGAGATCAGCCAGCGCGCCTGGTTTCATTACTACACACGGCTGGGCGCAGAGATTGCCTTTGCCCCCAAAACCCTCGTCCGCAATGTGGATGGCCGTCCCTATCTGGACTTGAAGTGGATTTGCGAACAGGATGTGGCCTTCGTCGGTCTGCAGCCGCCTGTACTGCGGCTAAACGGCGCGCCGGTCGCCATCTGCTCCTGGGAAAAGCCCGGTCTGGTGGCCGCTTTTAGATTGGGACGCAACCAGAAAAAGCTCGCCGATCTGCTCAACAACCTTTCCGCCGAGATGCCGGCCATCACTGCCCGCGTCCAGAAGTGGTATGCGAAGGTAATGGCCATGCGCTGGACCCAGGCTGAAATCCTGCAAATTATGGAGGAGATCGAGCGCTACGGCACAGAGAGTCTGATGGCCTATTTTGCCGCTCGCCACAATTTGGAGCGGGCACACAACGCGCTGGTCAATCTCCTCCCCAGCGGCGACACTGCCCATCGGCTGCATCTGATCAACAGCGCCCTTTCTGATCTGGACGGACTGACGGAATTGAGCCTGACCGGGGAGATTCTGGCTTTAGCCCGCCTGGCCGCCAGGGATAGCAAACTGACGGCGTGGCTCGGACAAACCCATACGGCCAACCGGTCGGAGGGTATTCTGTCTGGCCCCTTTGCCGACAGTCTGGCTCGACTGTTCGACAACTTTGGCCATTGGGCAACGGGCGTGGGCGAGATGGCCCATCCCTGCTGGATAGAAGACCCGGAGCTTATCCTCTCTGCCATTCTGGCCTGCGCCAAAAGCCAGGCCACAGAACCCAAGCGCGTCCCTTCCACCGCGGCCCGCCAGCAACTGCTGGATTCTGTGAATGGAAGCGCGCGCAAGCAGGCCGAACAACTCTTGGAATCCCTGCGCACGTTGACGATCTTGCAAAGCCAGGCCCTCCACGCCTTTGCCTACGTGTTGGCCGGGACCAGGACGTGGGCGCTGGCCGCCGGTGCAGAGGCAGCCGCCGACGGTCGCCTGCTCAGCCCCCAAGACGCCTTCCTCTACGAGTTGGAAGAGATCAAACAGATGATGACCGGCGAGTGGAACATCACCAGCACCGGCGAAATCCGCCAGCGGGCCGAGGAGCGTCGCAGCAGCTACGCCCAATGGCAAAGCCGGCGCGCACCGGTGGCTTTCTTTGACGACGCGCCGGTGTGGATGGCGCGTCCGGGGCTGCCATCGGTGGGTGGACAGATCACCGGCCCCCTGCGCCCGCAAAAGCATCTGCGCCCCGTTCTCTGCCAGGACGCGGTGGTGGGTGCGCGACGGGTGGACAGCAGTTGGACGCCCACGCTGCCCGTGGCTGGCGGCTTTGTGGCCGCGACCGGCTCGCCCCTGGACCCCATCATCGCCGCGGCCAGAGCCTGGCACGTGCCCGCGGTCGTCGGCCTGGGCGCGGCCTACGACGAACTGGTGGACGGCGCGCAGACCGTCGTGGATGGCACAGCGGGCCGTGTGGAGCAGTAGGAGGTACTTATGCAATGGAATGACATCCGCACACGGCGTATCCCGACCAATGGCTCATTGTCGAAGCGCTTGAGGCTTCGACTGCCTGGCTGAAACTTTCAGCTTTGTATTTTCATACTGCTGATGAGTTGGCGTGAACTCCACCTAGCCCTGACATTTCTGACGACAGTACCTCTGCCCGATCTACCGGCAGAGGCACTGTCGTCTTTTCGAGGGTCAACGGGGCGGGCCTTTGCCTGGTATCCCCTTGTGGGGCTGCTGATCGGTCTGCTGCTGGCGGGTGGGGTCTGGCTTCTGGTCTGGACGCCGCTGGGCGCGGCGGTGCAGGCCGGTCTACTGCTGCTGCTCTGGGTGGGGATCACCGGCGGGCTGCATCTGGACGGGGTGATGGACAGTTGCGACGCTCTCTTTGCCCCGGTCTCTGTGGAACGGCGGCTGGCGATTCTGAAGGATGTCCACACCGGGGCTTTTGGTGTGATCGGTCTCTTCTTCGTCCTGGGGCTAAAGTGGGCGCTGCTGGCCGATCTGGTGGAGCGCTCCGCCGTCTGGCCCGCGCTGTTGTTGGCTCCGCTCTGGGGGCGCTGGATACTCGTCTGGGCGGCCCAGCGTTTCCCCTACGCCCGGACCGGGAAGAGTCTGGGCGGCGCGATGACCGCCGGTCTCTCCCGCCGGGAATTGGGGATCGCCACTCTCTTTGCCCTGCTGGCGCAGATCGGGCTGGGCGTTTGGCAGCCGCTTCTTTTCGGCGTTCTGTTTGCGCCGTTGGCTGGTCTGCTCCTGGCCCGCTGGGCTGCGGGCAAACTGGGCGGCGGGCTGACCGGCGATCTCTACGGCTTCCTGTGCGAAACGACGGAATTGCTGGCCCTGTTGGTGTTGGGGCTTTTGGGCGGCATCAAATGGCTATGATACACTTTTCCCTGTGTTCCGAAATAAGAACACAGATCACAGAATTGACGGATTGATTTGTTCTACGGGAATCCGCTGTTTCTGCGTCCCTGCAATTCTTAAGACACGGATAGACACGGATACAATCTGCGGCAATCCGCTGTTTCTGCGTCATCTGCGTCCTGATTTTCTTTGCGGTAGAGGCGGCTTTGAACACCTTTTGGCAGAAGCTACAGCACTGGTCCCGGGTCATCGGCGACTTTCAGGCCCGGCTGATCCTCACAATTCTCTACGCGCTGCTGGTTCTACCCACCGGGTTGATTGCCAAAATCGGCGGTACACTTCTGGATGAGAAACGGCAGGCAGCAGCCTCCTATTGGCAGGCGCGTCCAACCGCCGCGCCGTCCATCCGCTCTGCGCGCGGCCAGAGTTAGGTTATGTACATCCTGGGCATCTCCTGCTACTATCACGACGCCGCGGCGGCGCTGCTCTACAACGGCGAACTGGTGGCGGCAGCCGAGGAAGAGCGCTTCTCCCGCATCAAACACGACTCGAACTACCCCCAACTTGCCATCGACTTCTGTCTGCGCCGGGCCGGTATCAGTGCGCAGGAGTTGGATTACGTAGTTTTCTATGAAAAGCCCCTGCAAAAATTCGAGCGGATTCTGCTCTCTACCCTGGCCGGTACGCCCCGCACAGTCAAACTCTTCCGCGAGGCCATGGCGACCTGGTTCAGCGAGAAGCTCTGGATCAAGTCTCACCTGCTGGGCAAACTGAACATTTCCGCCAAGAAACTGCTCTTTGTGGAGCATCACTTGAGCCACGCGGCCAGCGCCTTCTTCTGCTCGCCCTTCGCAGAAGCGGCCATCCTGACCATCGACGGCGTGGGCGAATGGACCACCACCGCGCTGGGCCGGGCCAGCGCGGATTGGGGCGACGGCGGCAAGAATGCCATCCATCTGGAGCAGGAGATTCGTTTTCCCCACTCCCTGGGCCTTTTCTACTCCGCTTTTACGGCCTGGCTGGGCTTTCAGGTCAACAACGGCGAGTACAAAGTGATGGGGATGGCGCCCTATGGCGAACCCCGTTATCTGGACCGCGTGGAAAAGGTGCTATGGCTGGCCGACGACGGCTCCTTTGCCCTGAATATGGACTATTTCAGCTTCCATACCTCCACCAGCGAGACCTACAACCGGCGTTTTGTGGAGCTCTTTGGCGAACCCCGGGACCCCCAAAGCGAATTTATCACCGACCTGACCCATCCCAACGGCACGGGCAACCCGGACCGGGCGCTGCGCGCCCGCAACCAGCACTACGCGGACGTGGCAATGTCCATCCAGCGCGCCACCGAAGATGCTATCTTGCGGATGGTGCGCCACCTGTACAAGACCACCGGCAGCGAAAATCTCTGCATCGCCGGGGGGGTGGCCCTGAACAGCGTGGCCAATGGGCGCATCGCGCGCGAGGGGCCGTTCGCAAATGTCTACATCCAGCCCTCCGCGGGGGACAGCGGGGGCGCACTGGGCGCGGCCCTCTACGCCTGGCACGTCCTGCTGGGCAAGCCTCGCTCCTTTGTGATGGAGCACGCCTACTGGGG
>JACQGT010000091.1 GCA_016199425.1 Chloroflexota bacterium | reverse complement strand
GTCTCTCCGCGGCGGAGGTGGGGACGCAAAAAGAGGCCGATCTGTTGGAGACGGCCAAAGCCTACCTGGCCCGCATCCCCTTCCACGCCGTGGACATTCTGGTCGTGCGGGAGTTGGGCAAGAACATCTCCGGCACGGGGATGGACACGAACGTCATCAGCCGTCTGATGATTCCCCGCCAGCCCGAAGCCTTTGGCAATGTGGACGTGGCCATCATCACCGTCCTGGACCTGACCGAAGAGACCCACGGCAACGTCAGCGGACTGGGCTTGGCGAATGTGACCACAGCCCGGGTTTTCGAGAAGATCGACTGGGTGGCGACCTATACCAATGCCATCACCAGCGGCATCTTCAGCGCCCAGCGCTCCCACATCCCGCTGGTCATGCCCGACGACCAGACCGCGCTCTTTACCTCCGTGCGCATCTGCGCGGAGCCGCCCGCGGAGGCGCGGATGGTCTTCATCCGCGACACGCTGAGCCTGGAAGATTTCTACGTCAGCCCCAATCTGCGGGCGGTGGTGGAAGCCCATCCCCGGCTGTCGATTGTGACGGAAGTTCCTCTCAGCTTTGAGAACGGCGAGATGACCAGCCCGTGGGTGATGGAGCAGGAGCGGGTGTATGCATAGCATAGGCCGTCGATCTTTTTGCCGTAGGCAATAGGGCTAAGCGCCCAATAACTTCATCACCCGATCCGGCCGGTTACTGCTGATTCCCGTGGGGTTCAGGTCGATCATCCGTTGGATGTCGGCTTCCTCGTCCGGGTTCCAAGCGCGCAGGTTGATGCCCAGCCGCCGGGCGCGCACGACGAACTCTTCAGTCATCTTCGGGTAGTGGATGCCCACCGTCTGCGCGCCCAGGGCCAGGGCCTCTTCCAGCGCGTCTGCCGGGGGATCGCCGAAGGTGGCGCCGATCTGCAAACGGGCGTCGATCTGCGCGATGCGGGCCAGGCGGCCAAAGTGGAAGGAAGTGAAGATGACCTGTTCCTGCATCCGGTTTGCCATCACCAGGCGGGCCACCGGGTCTGGGGTGAAGGAGCCTTTCAGTTCGCAGAGCAGGATGGCCCGCCCCCGCACCACATCCAGAACCTCTTGCAGCATAGGAATCTGCCGCCCCTGGCCCGTGTCCAACGCACGCAATTGGGCCAGAGTCATTTCGCCCACGCGACCGCTGCCGTTGGTGGTGCGGTCTACAGTATCGTCGTGGATGATGACCAGATGGCCGTCCGCGCTCAGATGTGCGTCCGTCTCCACATATTCACAGCCCAAACCGATGGCGTACTCGAAGCCTTCGATGGTGTTTTCCGGTTGCACGCCTGCCGCGCCCCGGTGTCCGACGACGTATGGCATTGGATTTACTCCTTGTGGTTTTGTGCTATATTGGGAAAGCGAAATCCGCACGTTCACGGCGCGGCTACGACGATTGGAAGACCGTCTGGTTCAGCGACGGCGAAGGAGATAGACTGACATGATAATCGATCGAATCGAAGACGAGATGCAGACAGTGTTGACAGCAGTTGGTTTGGCTATGGAGAACGGACTTCTGGCGACACATCTTTCTGAAATCGAAGACGAAGCGAGAAATATCCTGGAACTGCTCACAACGCTGCGCGCCCACGCCTGGCGAGAAGATGAAGACACGCAGGACAGGAGACGCTGGCGGAACTGACAATCTCTCTGGAACACCTGCAAGGCCACGTCCAGCACGCCATCCCTATTCTACAGGAACAATTGGATTTGCAATAGGCCGGATTCGCTCCTTAATCCGTGGCAATCCTTCTGATCCGTGCAAATCCGTGTCCTATTCTCCGCAGAGACCCTCTAACCGCTCCCCGTTTATTGTGAGCCAGCGATTGAACCTCTGCAAATCTCCAATCTCTAATACCTGCTTTTCCGTCGTGCCGTCGGCCAGGGACTTGCCCAGCCAGAAGATTTTCGACACGCCGTTGCGCAGACGCATCAGCCAGGGCAGGGCCGCCCGTTCAGCGTCGGTCAGCCGGGCCTGATTCCGGGAATCGGCCCAACGATCTCTCGCTTGCCCCGTTGCATTTGGCCGATTCCCGGAATCGAGATAGCCCCGGCCAAAGGCTTCTCCCCGCGGCCAGGGGTCGTCCCCCTTCCAGACGCGCAAGGAATAGTAGAGTCCCGACGCCACATCCAGCGCCCGCGCATCCGGCCCGGCGAACTCAAAATCCACAACCGCCGTCAGCTGGTCGCCCCGGTGCAGGGTATTGGAGGGCACGAAATCCCCGTGGATGACCTGCCGGGGTAGCGCCCGCAACGGCCCGTCGATGAACGACTGCAACGCCGCTACTTCTTCCCGCCACCAGGCCAGCAGAGAAGCGAAAGGTTCCCTCTCCGGCAGGCCCAAATTGGGGGGAGAGTGTGTGTGGGGGTTCGAGATGGCCGGATGGACAGTTGCCAGCGCGTCAAAGCCGGTCATGCCCGAGCGGGGAGCGGTCGGGTAGCGGGCCAGCACCGGTTGCAATTCGGCCAACGCCCCGCCCACATTCTCCAACTGGCGGGGGTCTGCGTAGTCCACTGGCCCACCGGGGATCAATGGAAAGAGCGCGTGCAGGCCGTCATCCATTACGCAAAGAGTGTCGCCCTCCCGATTCGGGGCAGGCGTGGGCACAGCGAAAGACAGTTCACCCGCCGCCAGCCAGAGCAGCAGCCGATGTTCGTAGCGGATGGACGCCTCGGTGTGAACCGGCTGATAATGTTTCCAAAGAAAGTCTCCGTCGCCCGTATGTACGCCGGCAGTACGGCTGTTGCTGCCCTGACCGATGGCAAAGGTTTCGATGGGCGGGCGCAGGGCGAATTGAGAAATTGGACTCAGCGACATTTTTCACCCCGTCACCCCCTCACCCTGTCAGCCATCTCTTCCTTCACCCCGGCCATCAACAACCCCAGCATCTGGCGGGTCGCCACATCCCGCTCCACAATGTCGATGATTTCGCCTTTGTACATCACCGCAATGCGGTCGGAGAGGGCCAGAATCTCGTCCAGTTCCGAGCTGACCAGCAGAACAGCGATCCCCTCATCCCGTTTGGAGACGATCTGCTGGTAGATGAATTCGATGGATCCCACGTCGATGCCCCGGGTGGGCTGGGCCGCGATGAGGAGTTGGATGGGGCGGCTGAATTCTCGGGCAACCACCATTTTTTGCTGGTTGCCGCCGGAGAGACTGCCCCCGTTCAGGTGAACTGACGGGGTGCGCACGTCGAATTTCTCCACAAGTGCTACGGCATTGGCGTCAATGGCGGCTCGATTGACGGTAATGCCCCTGGCATAGGGCGGTTGATAGTATGTGTTCAACACCAGATTGTCGGCGATGGGGTAGCTGTCTACCATCCCGTGGGTGTGGCGGTCTTCGGGGATGTGGCAGCTTTGCCCGACTTCGGTAATCTGCCTCGGGCTGGCGTTGGTCATATCCTTGCCGCCGATCTGAATGGAGCCGCTTTGGGCTGGGCGCAGCCCCGTAAGCACCTCCACCAGTTCGGTCTGGCCGTTGCCCTGCACACCGGCCACGCCCACAATCTCCCCGGCGTGGACAGAGAAGGTGACGCCGCGCAGGGCTGGTTCGCCCAGGTCGGTGGGCGCGTACAGGTCTGCGATCTCCAGCACTGCTGCGCCAGGATGGGCCGCAGACTTCTCGACCTCCAGAATCACCTCCCGGCCCACCATCAGTGCGGCCAGTGTGGACTGGGTGGCTGTCTTGGGGTCGACTTCGCCCACCACTTCACCCCGGCGCAACACGCCGATGCGGTCGGCCACCCGCAGCACTTCTTTCAATTTGTGGGTGATAAAAATGATGGATTTGCCCTGTGTGCGCAGCAGATCCATTACCGCAAAGAGTCCTTCGATCTCCTGGGGGGTGAGGACGGCGGTCGGTTCGTCCAGAATCAAAATATCGGCCTCACGGTAGAGGGCTTTGATGATCTCCACCCGCTGGCGCACGCCCACGGGCAGGTCTTCCACCAGCGCGTGGGGGTCCACAGCCAGGCCATAGCGCTCGGAAAGCTCAGTGATGCGGACGGCGGCGGCTTCCCGGTTCAGCAGACCGCCGCGCACACTCTCCCTGCCCAGCATCACATTGTCCACGACGGTCATCACCGGCACCAGTTGGAAGTGCTGATGGACCATCCCGATGCCCAGAGCGATGGCGTCTTTAGGCGAGCGCATCTGCACGACCTGCCCATTGACCAGAATTTCGCCTTCGGTGGGCTGGTAGAGGCCGTAGATGATATTCATCAGTGTAGATTTGCCCGCGCCGTTCTCGCCCAGCAGGCCCAGAATCTCGCCCTTGTGCAGGGTCAGATTCACGTTCTGGTTGGCGATGACGCCGGGAAAGTGCTTTGTGATGTTGCGGGCTTCGAGTACAGGTGTTGTGTCCACTACTCCGTCCCCCCCTCCGTCTCGTAGACCTTTCCTTCCGCCGCGGGGGGACGAACACGGCCGACAAAGCCGGAAACCGCCACAATCGTCACCACATAAGGCAGCATTGAGACAAACTGGCGGGGAACAGTTGTCACCCCGGCCAGGAGAAGCTCGTTTTGTAACGCCTGGGTATAGCCAAAAAGGGTGGCCGCGCCCAGCGCGCCAAAGGGGTTCCAGTTACCGAAGATCATCGCGGCCAGGGAGATAAAACCCCGGCCCGCGGTCATCCCCTCCTGAAACTGACCCACCGCTTCCAGAACCAGATAGCCGCCGGCCAGCCCGGCCAGCATCCCACCGATGGATGTGTTGACGTAGCGGTAGAGATTGACGTTGATGCCCACTGTGTCCGCGGCCCGGGGATGCTCACCCACGGCCCGGGTGCGCAGACCCCAGCGGGTGTAGAAGAGGGCCACGTGAACGGCCAGCACCAGCAGCAGCGCCAGGTAGGTGATGGGTGGGTTGTCGAAGAGTACCGGTCCGATGACAGGAATTTTCGACAAGCCGGGGATGGCAACCGAAGAGAATTTGCCCTGGGCGATGGCGTCTCGATCGTAGAGATAGGAAGAGATACCCGCGGCCAGGATGATAATGACCGTCCCCGAAATGATCTGGTCCATGCGGAAGCGGATGGAGAAGATGGCGTGGAGGAAACCCATCAGCCCGCCCACGGCCAGGGCGATGAAAACGCTGAAAAGCAGACTGTTCAGCAGCGGCCAGTGGTTGGTGCTGGTCTTTGCCACGAACCCGGCAAAGGCCCCGGCCAGCATCATTCCTTCGATGCCGATGTTGATAATGCCCGAACGCTCGCAGAGAATGCCGCTCAGCGCGCCCAGGACGAGAGGAATCGCGGCGCGCAGGGTGAAGTTGAGCGCGCTGATGCCGAAGATTACGCGCAGCCAGGTGAACTGGCCCAGAAGCGTCAGGTTGACCAGAACGGCCATCACGACCAGAAAAAGAGCCAGCCCCATTGCGATCAGAGAAGAGCGTTTCCAAAAAGTGCTGCCCATAGGGCTATGACCCTCCCCAACTGGTGCCCAGTGAAGTCGATTCGGCCTCGTCGGGCAGCCGTTTGATGCGATAGATGGCCCGGATGATCATCGGCGCGGCCACAAAGGCCAGCACCAGCGCCTGGATGATCTGAATAATATCCGCAGCCACGCCCGAATCGAACTGCATTCGGGTTGCACCCGCATCCAACGCGCCAAACAGAAAGGCGGAAAGGACGACACCAAAGGGATGGGTCTGCCCCAACAGGGCAATCGTAATGCCGTCAAAGCCCACGGAGCCGCCAAACTCCGGCGCAAACTTGTGGTTCAGCCCCAGAGTTTCAACCGCCCCGGCCAACCCGGCCAGCCCGCCCGCAATCGTCATCGTCAGAATGACCGTCCAGTTGACCCGGATGCCGGCGTAGCGAGCGGCCTTCATATTTTGCCCGACGGTACGAATCTCGAAGCCGATGGTTGTCTTGTAGATGAGCCACCAGATGAAGATAACCGCGGCCAGGGCAATAAAGATGCCGTAATGGACCCGATAGGGCGGGCCAAAGAGCCAGGGAATCTGCGCCGAAAGCAGCACATCCGGCGTCTCGGAGATGGGGCCGGCGGTGCGATCCCACAGGGGGCCGGGGGTCTGGCCTTGCGTGCCGCCGGCGTAGACCGTCCATCCGGCAAAGAGTGCGGCCACGTAGTTGAGCATAATTGTGACAATCACTTCGTGCGCGCCGGTGTAGACCTTCAGAATGCCGGGGATCGATCCCCACAGCATCCCGCCGATAATGCCAAAAAGTATCGCCAGGGGCAGATGGATGGCCGCGGGCAACCCCTCGAAATTGATGCCGATAAAAACAGAAAAGACCGTGCCCATCACAAACTGACCCGATGCGCCGATGTTGAAGAGACCGGCTTTGAAAGCCACGGCCACAGACAGCCCAGTGAGGATAAAGGGAACCGTCTTGCGGATGGTGATGGCCCAGGCCCGCCCGCTGCCGAACGCGCCCTGCAAGAGACCGGTGTAGGCCGAACCCGCGTCGTCGCCGGAAAGGTACATCACCAGCGCACCGGCTGCCAGAGCAGTCAACAGCGCGAGAGCGGGGATGAACAGGGCGCGCAAGAGACGGCCCAAAGGGTGGGGAGCGGGCAGAGCAGGAGAAGCGGTCGCCATTGTGAGTCCCTGTTCTGTGGCAATTGGACAGAGCGGGAGGACTCAGCCCTGCTGAACCTCCCGCCCGGTAGAAACGTGAAGCGTGAAATGTAAAACGT
>JACQGT010000090.1 GCA_016199425.1 Chloroflexota bacterium | reverse complement strand
CCACACCGACGGCTACTTCTACTGCGACTGTGCCCGCTGGGAGCACCGCCACACCCACACCGACGGCTACATCTACTGCCACTCTGCCCGCAGGCAGCACAGCCACACCCACGCCGACGGTGACTGCGCTCGCAGAGAATACTGCTACACCCACACCGACGGCGACTGTGCCAGCAGAGAGCACCGCCACACCCACACCGACGGCGACTGCGCTCGCAGAGAGCACTGCCACGCCGACACCAACTGTACACGCGGAAAATACTGCTACGCCGACGCCGACGGGTACGCCGTTACTATCGGTAAGCAGCCTTTACCTGCCATTGGTGATGCGCTGATTCTCTACTCTATCGTAGGCCCTGCCACCACCAGTGTATAGACATCCGGGCGCAGGTATTGAGCCGCCACCCGCTGCACGTCTTCGGCGGTGATGGCGTTGATATTGTCGGCATAGCGGTGTAGATAGTCCAGCCCCAGCCCGTACCACTCCATATTGAGCAACTGGGAGGTCACGCCGTCGTTGGTTTCCAGGGCCAGGGGCAGGCGACCGGTCATATTGGCTTTGCTGTCAGCCAGCTCCTCGTCGCTGACAGGCTCTGCACCGAGACGGGCAAACTCGGCGCGAATGCTCTCCACAGCCAGTTCCACATTGGCGGGATTCACCCCCGCCGCGGCCAGCCAGGGGCCGGGGCCGATGTCCGTATCCAGCGTACTGTAGCTGTAATAGGCCAGCCCCTGTTCCTCGCGCACCACCTCACCCAGGCGCCCCATCAACCCAAACTGACCCAAAATGTTGTTCGCCACCTGCACGGCAAAGTAGTCCGGGTCCGAGCGAGCAATAGCCAGTGCTCCAATCAGAATGTCGGATTGGACTTTGCCGGGCATGGCAATCGACTCTCGACGGATGTCGGTCTGGGAGGTGACTGGGGGCAGACTTTGCTGGGGAGCAGGCCCAGTCCAGTCGCCCAGATGGGTGACAATCAATTCCACAACCGTTTCTGCCGTCACCGCCCCGCTGACAACCACAATCGCGCCCTGGGGTCCGTAGTTGTCCCGGTGAAAGGCAACCACATCCTCTCGGCTGATGGCCTGGATCGTCTCCGGGTAACCGGAGCCGGGTCGCCCGTAGGGGTGATCGCCGTAGAGCAGTTCGTGAAAACGGCGATGGGCCACGCTGCGGGTATTTTGCTCCCGCTCCTGCAACCGCACCAGCCATTGACCGCGCACCCGCTCCATCTGCTCGGCGGGAAAGGTGGGACGGCGCAGCACATCGGCCAATAACTCCACCATCCGGGGAAAATCCTCGGCCAGGCTTTCCGTGCTGAAATTGGTCACGTGATCGCCTGCGCCTACATTAATGCTTGCCCCCACCGACTCCACAGACTCGTTGAAGGTATCGAAATCGTAGCGGCTGCTGCCCCGCGTGAGCAGAGAAGCGGTGAAGGAGGCCAGCCCGGCCCTCCCCGCGGATTCGTGGATGCTGCCCACGGGCAGATAGCCGTCCAGAACGACGACGGGCGCGGCGTGGTTTTCCCGCACAAGCAGAGTAATGCCGTTGTCCAGTTGGGTGCGGAAAACGTTGTCCGGGCCGGGAAAGGCGTGAGTAGCTGTAGTTGTCATGAAGATTGGTACCATTGCCTGTGAATTTGGATTGATAGTTTGATGGTAATTATTCAGCCAGACGAAGATAGGGACGCAGATTTTCATGATCTGAATTGATCTGCGCTGATCTTTGTTTCAGGCTTTGTAATCTGCGTCTGTTTTTGATGGGCGCAGTTGGGTCAACTCCGCCACCAGCACTTCGATCTCCGTCTCCGCGTCCGCGCCCGTTTTCATCGCAAAGTCCGCCTGTAACAGCCGCTCCAACACTGCCTCCAGCTCGTCCATCCGGTAGCCCCGGCACTGCTGCATCGCCTTCTTCACCGGGTAGGGGCTTTCCTTCACCTCACGGGCAATCTCATTTTCGTCGTTGCTGCCCCGCCCCATCGCATCTTTGACTTTGATCAGAATGCGGTATTGGCGCGCCATCATCGTCAGTAAATAAAAGGGATTGGCATCCCCCCGGCGCAGATCGTGGAGCGAGCGCATGGCCTTGCGCCCATCCCGCTGGCTCAGAGCGTCGGTCAAGTCCCAGATCAGCCCCTCGCTGCTATCGCTGACCAGCAGACGCACATCTGCGGCGCTGATGGAGCGGCCATCCGCATAAGCAGCCAGCTTTTGTAGCTCGTTAGTGAGCTGGCGCAGGTTTGGCCCCACAAAGTTGGCGAGCATCTGCGTCGCCTGCCCATCGATGGCGATCCTCTCTTCTCTGGCTGTGCGGACAATCCAGCCGGACAGTTGCTTGACATCCGGCGTTCCCATTTCCTCCAACACAACCCGTTTGGAGGAAATCAGTTCCGCCAGACCCGGCGTTGTCCCGCTCTCCCGGTTAAAGCCCTTCCACAACTGACGCCGCTTGTCTACGCCGCTGTCCACAAAGACCAGATCGTTGGACGGGGGCAGATCGGCCAGATCGGCAAAGATGCGGGCTGCTTCGGTGTGCGCGGCGCTCTCTGTGCCTTTGCTGGCGGCCATGCGCTTGTCAAGCTGGCCCAGATAATCGCGCACGATCACCAGCCGGCGCTCGGCCAGAAAGGGCATTGTCCCCGCGTGATAGAGAATGTCGGCCGCGTCGGTACGGCTGGCCGCCAGTTCGGTCACGTTCAGGTCGGCCATCTCCGGGTCGCCCATAGCCGCCTTGAGCGCGGCCAGACGGCGGCTGAGCAGATAATCGTCGGCGTCGATGAATAGATAGATCATTGCCCAAAAGTGATGCGGTGGGTTTGCCCACGCCCAGAGGAAAGTTGTTGCACATTCACGAGCCAGCGGTCGCCCACATCGGCCAGGGTGGTGTACTGTTGCAGACGCATCCCCACGGGTCCAGCCAGGAAGATCGCGGCCATCATCAGCAGCCCCGTAGAGGCGATACGATCCAACAGCCGCCGCTGTCTACCCGCGCTGCCCACAAGCGCGGCGGCTGTCGCCAGCACAACACTCGTCGCCAGATTCGTGCCGCAATTGGGGTGGAGCGCCAGCGCCGCTTCTCCCGCCTGCAAGCGCAACAACGCCTCTCGCGCGGCCCGCCACACAGCCTCTGTCGCCACATTCCCATAGAGCGTAAAGCCCAACGGATCGCTTAGCCCTGCCAGCGACACATACGGATGGGCAGCGGCCAATAGATGGATCGTCGCGTGCTCAAGCGCGTGGTGCTGGCGTGTGCGGCGCAGAAGTGAATCCAAAGAAGATAGCATCGGTGGGTCTCGTTGCATAAAAAAGAGGAAGCGACGATTCATCCCTTCCTCTTGTCATCCCTTCATCCCTTCTCTTTCTTTCATCCCTTCATCAGTTCCCGCGCCTTTGCCGCCACAGCCTTTGCGGTCAGGCCAAACTCTTCGTAGATGCGCTTGTAGGGTGCGCTGGCCCCAAAATGATCGATGCCGATGACCGCGCCCAGCGCCGGATCGTTGCCCACCCAGCGCTCCCAGCCCATTGGTATGCCCGCTTCGATGGCGACTTTGGCCGCACTCGCGGGCAGAACACGCTGCCGATAGCCCGCGTCCTGGGCCGCGAAGAGTTCCCAACTGGGCAGGCTGACCACCTGGACGCTGCGCCCTTCGGCGGCCAACTGCTGCCCCGCGGCCAGGGCGATCTCCACTTCGCTACCGCTGCCCATCAGCACCACATCCGGGGTCTCGCTGTTGGACCAGAGGACGTAGCCGCCCTGCTGCACACCGCTGGCCGCGCCCACACCTGGGGCGCTGCGGTCAACGGTGACGAGATTCTGCCGGGTGAGGATCAACGCGGTAGGGCCGTCCTGGCGTCGCACGGCCAGCCGCCAGGCTTCGGCGGTCTCGTTGGCATCTGCCGGGCGCAGAACGGTGAGATTGGGGATGGCGCGCAGCGCGGCCACCTGCTCCACCGGCTGATGGGTGGGGCCGTCCTCGCCCACACCCACGCTGTCGTGGGTGAAGACGTAAATGACGCGGATGCCCATCAGGCTGGCCAGGCGGATGCTGGGGCGCATATAATCGCTGAAGACCAGGAAAGTGCCGCCGTAGGGAATCACCCCGCCGTGCAGGGCCATGCCATTGAGGACACCGCCCATGCCGTGTTCGCGCACGCCAAAATGGAAATTGCGCCCTGTGAAATCGTCGGGGCTAATGAAACCGCTGCCGCTGATAACGGTTTTGTTGCTGGGGGCCAGGTCCGCGCTGCCACCGATGAGGGTGGGGATGGCCTG
>JACQGT010000004.1 GCA_016199425.1 Chloroflexota bacterium | reverse complement strand
TTGCTACCCTACACCAGGAGTGTTTGCTCCTGAAAATGAATTTGCACGAGAGTCTTATGGAAAGGGCGGTGTGAATCCCTTGTCTGCTAAGAATATCCTCCTCCTCCTCTCCGACCAGCAGCGGCTGGATACGGTAAGCGCCTACGGGCTGAACCACATCTGCCGCACGCCGCATATCGATGGGCTGGCGGCCCGGGGCGTGCGCTTCGATAATGCCTTTACCCCCACGGCTATCTGTGCGCCGGCCCGAGCCTCCGTGCATACGGGTCTCTACCCCCACAAGCACGGGGTGACGGGCAATGGGATGTCCACCCGGGAAGGGGTGAAGGGGCTGCCCGACTACCTGACCCCTGCGGGCTACCGCTGCGGCTATGCGGGCAAGTGGCACGTGGACGACGCGGTGGGTCCCAACGAAGTGGGCTATGTGGGCAAAGATTTCATCGGCTACGCCTTCCCCGGCTCTGGTCTGCTGCCGGGGTTGCGCTTTGCGCCCAAACCCAAAACCGGCAATCCCTACGCCGACTATCTGGCCGAACGGGGCTTCGACCTGCCCACCGTCTCCCAGCGCTACGTAGGCACGAACCCCGGCTGTCAGGATCAGGAGATGTTCGCCCTGCACAACGGGCCGGTGGAGTCGTGCATCGAATACTTTGTGGCCGAGGAGACGATACGGGTCATCGACGAAATGATCCAACCCGACGACGACCGGCCCTTTTTTCTCTGGGCCAACTTCTGGGGACCGCATACGCCCTGCCTCGTCCCCGAACCCTACTTTTCAATGTACAACCCGGACGACATTCCCGAACACCCCAGCTACCGGGAGACGTTCGAGGGCAAGCCCTACCGCCAGCAGTTGATCGAGCGCATGTGGGGGCTGGGGGATCTGGGCTGGCGGGGCTTCCAGGAGATCAGTGCCCGCTACTTCGGCCACTGCACGCTGATAGACGATCAGGTGGGGCGCATCGTCACCCATCTGGCCGAACGGGGGCTGCTGGAGGATACGGTCATTATCTACTCGGCGGATCACGGCGACTGTTTGGGCGCACACAAGCTCATCGAAAAGGGCGAGTTTATGTACGACGAAATCTACCGCATTCCTCTGCTGGTGGCCCATCCCGACTGCGCCGCGCCGGGCAGTGTCAACGACGATTTCGTCTATCTGCACGAATTGACGCCGACTTTTCTGGAGATGGCCGGGGTGGAAGACGCGCAGATGGACGGCGACTCTTTCTTGCCCGCGCTGCTGGGCGACGCCACCCCCAACGGCCGGGAGGAGGTCTACTGCGTCTTCCACCGCCACTTTACAAACGCGGAACAGCGGATGGTACGCACCCGCACCCACCAGTTCACCTTCAACTCCGGCGACGCGGGCGAACTCTACGATCTGGTGGCCGATCCCTACCAGTTGCAGAACGTCTACGGTCAGCCAGAATACGAGTCTGTGCGTCAAGATTTGATGGCGCGCATGGGGCGCTATATGGACGAATTGGGCGATCCCCTGCGCGGCTGGTTTGGCCGGGTGGGTCCAGTCTATTGAATGGGGATTGGGGGAATGGAGGAATGATGACGACATATCCAGGGAGTGAATGGGCACGAGGAAATTCTATGGCAAAATATACCATCTGCCGGGTGAGCGAGCTGCCGCCGGGCGAGCGCAAAATTGTGGAAGCGGGCAAACGCACCATCGGCGTCTTCAACATTCGGGGCGACTTTTTCGCCATCCGCAATCAGTGCCCCCATCAGAACGCGCCTCTCTGCCGGGGGATCGTCACCGGCACAACCCTGCCCAGCCAGCCCGGCGAGTACATCTGGACCAAAGACGGCGAGATCATCCGCTGCCCCTGGCACGGCTGGGAGTTCGACATCACCACCGGGCGTTCGGTCTTCAACCCCCACAAGATGCGCGTCAAAAGCTACGAAGTGACGGTCGAGCCGCCAGCCGCGGAAGAGGTGGAGTCGGTAGAGAGTTTTACGGTGACGGTGGAGGATGGCTGGGTGATTTTGCACGCGTGATAAGAACGCGGATGACGGAATTCGCGAATTTTTCTGATCCGCGAATTCCGCCATCCGCGTTCTCCCCACAAAGGAAAGAGCCATGAAAATCACGTCCCTGAATAGGGTAGCCTTTCTGGATTCTCCCAACAGATGAGCGTGGCCCAGTTGTCCGATGCGCTGTCTGCGATGTAATTCTCCAGCATCCCCCGCACCACAAAGCCGTTGCGTAGCTGAAAGCTGAGGGTGCTGTCCCAGAGTTCCCCGGCCACCACTTTTTTCACATACTCGTGGACGCTCATCTGCTCGCGATAACGGGGATAGCCGGGCAACACACCGCCCGCCACAATCCCCCGGCGATTGGTGCGCCGCACCAGATCTTTGCGCGCCTGGTAGAGTAGTTTGCCGATGCCCATGCCCCGGTAGTCCGGGTGGACGCTGATGTCCGCGCCGTAGTACCATTCGCCGTCGGGGTTGTGATTGGTGTAGTGACCGCCAGCGATCATCTCCTGGAAAGTGTGATCCGCGTGGTCAAAGTCGAAATCCACGAAGAAGCCGGAGCCAAGCCCGACGATCTTTCCCTCCACCAGCGCCACAAACTCCCCGTCGGGGAAGATGTCGCAGTGGTGCAGAAAATGTTCCTCGGCCATCAACTCATTGCGTCCCAGCGTAGGAAAGCAAATCCGCTGCAATTCGGCCAGCCCCGGCGCGTGTTCCGGGCGGATAGTGACGATTGACACGGTCATAATCCCATCATCCCTTCGGCTGTTGCTGGGTAATACAATGCACATTCCCCCCGCCCAGCAGAATCTCCCGTCCAGGCACGGGGACAATCTCCCGATTCGGGTAGAGTTCGGCCAGTTTCGCCAGCGCGGGCGCGTCGTGGGGGTCGTCAAAGACGGGGACGATCACCCCGCGGTTGACAATGTAGTGGTTGATGTACGACCCGGCCAGCCGCGCGCCGCCGAACCGGGGGCGGCTGCCAGGCGCGGGCAGAATCGTGGACGCTTCGCCGTCGGTCATAAAAAGCGGGCCGGGCTGGTGGATGCGATGGACTTCCAGCCGACGCCCCTGCGCGTCCCGGCTGGCGAGGAGTGTATGCTCGGCGGCCAGGGAGCGGGCGTGCTGGGGGTCGTGCGCATCGTCGGTCCAGGTCAGGGCCACGAAACCGGGGCGCACGAAACAGGCCAAGTTATCTACGTGGCCGGCGGTCTCGTCGTTGACGACGCCGTAGGGCAGCCAGATGACCGTCTGCACGTTCAGGTAGTCTTTCAAGCGGGCTTCGATCTCCCCTTTGCTCAGATGGGGGTTGCGGTTACGATGAAGCAGACATTCCTCCACCACCAGCAGTGTCCCTTCGCCGTCCACGTGCAGCGCGCCGCCCTCCATCACCAGATCGGCCCGGTAGCGCCGCGCCCCGACGCAACCCAAAATGTGTCCCGCCAGCGCGTCGTCGGCGGAGAAGTTGGCGTAATGGCCGCCCCAGGCGTTGAAGATCCAGTCTACCCCGGCCAGGCCACCTGCGCCGGTCGGTTGAGCCTGCGGCGGCCTGAACTTGTCAAAGGGTCGAAACCCCGGCGCAGGGCCATCCACCAGAAAAGTAGGGCCGCTGTCGCGCACCCAGGCGTCGTTGTAGGCAACCGCCACAACTTCTACTGCCGGCGGCAACAGCCCGCGGGCAGCCTCTACCAACTCCGGCAGCGCGCCCACTCTCACCGGCTCGAAGCGGGCGATGGCCGCGGCCACGGCAGCGAAGGCAGCCTGCGCGGGGCGGGCATTCTCCCGCCAGACATCCGGGCGGAAGGGCCAGAGCATCCACGTGCGGCTGTGTTCCTCCCACTCCGCGGGCATCCGGTAACCGTCGGCGGCGGGAGCAGTGATCGGTGATAGCATACAAATTCTCGTTCTTGACTCTATTGAAAAAAGGAATTCCACCGCGGAGC
Source organism: Chloroflexota bacterium (assembly GCA_016199425.1). Classification (GTDB taxonomy): domain Bacteria; phylum Chloroflexota; class Anaerolineae; order Caldilineales; family Caldilineaceae; genus JACQGT01. The sequence goes on along the minus strand of JACQGT010000004.1, from coordinate 368 downwards.
CGCGGAGTACGCGGAGGGAGCGCGGAGGAGTTCAGGAGAAAATCTCCGCGTGCCCCCGCGCTCCCCGCGTCTCCGTTGTGTGCCTGTTGGCTTTTTGCAGGGGACTCGTTCATTGATCTGAAAATAGAACGCGGATCGAGCGGATCAACGCGGACAAAATCTGCGAAAATCTGCGAAATCTGCGTTCCCTTTTGGGCTTACGAATTTTTATTGTACTCCGGATTCTCCCACACGATCAACGACGCCCAGCCGCCGGTTTCGCTATCTGGGAAGTAGTCTTGCAGCACGCCGTGGACGGCGAAACCGTTGCGCAACTGAACCGTCAGCGTCGAATCAAAAAACTCCCCGGCCACCACCCGGTCCACATA
>JACQGT010000089.1 GCA_016199425.1 Chloroflexota bacterium | reverse complement strand
ACCTGCGCTAGTCTTCTGTCGTTGGTCACGCTTCACGGGTTTGGCCGAGTGACTACGAACGGGTAAGCTGGCAAGACAGGAATATCTCCCGCAGGGACGCAGAGGCGCAGAGAAATGGAACGTAAAGAAGAATGGAACGCGGCACCCAAAGGGTACCCGACGGATCAGGCGGATGAGGGCGGATTCAGAAAAATCCGTGTTAATCCGCATAATCCGCGTTCTATTCCTGCCTTCACTGCGAAAAAGAGAACTTCACCGCGGAGACGCGGAGTTCGCGGAGAAAATCAGGAGAAAATCTCTTTTTCCCTCCGCGCTCTCCGCGCCTCCGCGGTGTGCTTTTCCCTTGTCTGGGCGCTGCTGTTGATCGGGGCGCTGGCCGCGTGTGTTGATAGAAGCGCAACCCCCGCCGATCCCTTCGCCCGCTATCGCCCGGCTATGCAGAGCAGCGCGTGGCCCAGCAATGAGATGCTGGACGCTATGCCCCGCTACGACTTGTCCGTCGAAGTGAGCGTCGGGTTGGACGTTCTCACCGGCACAGCCTACATCCGTTTCACCAACACCAGCCCGGACCCCTGGACGCACGTCATTTTTCGTCTCTACCCTGCGCTGGAACAGTACGGCGGGCTGCTCAGTATTCAGAGCGCGGCCGTCGGCGGGCGGGCCGTGCCCTTCTCCTATCAGAACCAGAACACGGCTGTGCGGGTGGAGTTGCCCGTGGCCCTGCTCTCCGGCAGACAGACGACACTCTATCTGAGTTGGATTCTGGAGATTCCCCAGTGGCAGGATACGCCCCTGGCCTACCGGCTCTTTGGCAAAAGCCAGGAGATGCTCAGTTTGCCCCTGTTTTATCCTTCCCTGGCCGTCTACCAGCCAGGGCTGACCAGCGGCGCAGGCCAGTGGTGGCTGGAGCGGGGCACTGTGCGGGGGGATGCGGCCTTCAATCTGGCGTCGCTTTTTGTGGTGACGGCCACCCTGCCCAGCGACCAGATTCCCGTCACCAGCGGCGCCCTCGTCACCAGCACCCTGGCCGGGCCGGGACAGAGCCGCCACGTCTGGGTCACCGGCCCGGTGCGCGAGTTCTTTCTGCACAGCAGCAACCACTTCCAAAGCGCCACGACCACCGCCTACGACACCCGCATCACCAGCTATTGGCTGGCGGGCCACGAGGCCAGCGGGCGGGCCGTGCTGCAACAGACGGCCGCGGCCCTGCGCATCTACAGCGATCTCTTCGGCCCCTACGGCTACACCGACCTGCGGGTGGCGGCTGCTCCTCTGGGCGTGCGGGGGATGGAATATCCCCAGGCTTTTCTGCTGGGCGTGCAGCTCTACGACGCCTACCGGGCCGAGTTGGAAATCCGCGCCGTCCACGAAGTGGCCCACCAGTGGTGGTATCAACTGGTCCACAACGACCCGGTCAATTTCCCCTGGATGGACGAGGGGATTTCGGAATATGCCAGCAAACTCTACTACGAGGCGATCCGGGGGCGCACTTTTGCCGAGAGCCTGCAAGCCCGGCGTTGGCAGGCGGTCATCGATTTACTGGCCGCCCGGGGCGCGGACGCGCCCCTCAATCAGCCGGTGGCGGTCTATGAGGACGGCGCGCAGTACGAGTCGGTGGTCTACGGCAAAGGCGCGCTCTTCTACGACGCCATCCGCCAGGCCCTGGGCGAGCGCCAGTTCGAGGCTTTTCTCAAAAGCTACCTGAAGAACTACCGCTTCCAAATCGTCACCCCCACCGATCTGCTGGCCGAACTGCACGCCTATGACCCACAGGTGGCGGATTCGCTCTACCAGAAGTGGATCGGGCCGCTGCCGGAGTGACGTATTGCGTGTTGCGTATTGCGTAGGCCGGGACGATTTGTCTCCTTTTGTTGCTTTAGGGTGGGCGAAGCGTGAGACGTGAGAGTAGTGGCGGTGTTTCGTTATGTGGTAAATTGCCGTGTCAGCTTGCCCAGATTTACTTTGATGGCAACTTCCCATAGCGTCGCTATACTGACAAAGCGCTGATTCATTGGGTCTTCAATGAGCGCACGGACAGAAAATGGCAGGTTGGCCGCACCCGCCACAAACCAGAGTAGAGTGTGCGCATCCAACAGGTATGTCACTGCATATACTCCGCGAAATCTTCCAGCGGCTCATCAAAATCCTTGGACAATTGAATCCCCAAATGGCGTCCGCTGCCAAAACGGGGGACTGGCTTTGACCCACCGGGTTCGGGAAGCCCCGCCATCAGTTCCAGGACATCCTGCAATTGATCCCGGCGGAGATAAATGCGCACGAGACCGGATAGCAGAGACGCCAATTGCTGTGGGGACGCAACGCTGCGCTCCAGCTCCCGTCCGATCTCATCTGGCAGTTCAATCGTCAATTGATAGGACATTGACCTTCCTCCTCTAAACCACAACCTCCCCGCTCGTCACGCCGTCATTATAACCGGGTGCGGCGCGAGTATCAAGAAAACTTCTTGGCTCTGCCCTCTGCTTCATCTATACTGCGCATATATGTCAGAACGAGAGTAAAGCGCTGCCCTTTCTCACGTTTCACGCTTCACGCTTCCCATACACCAATCGCCACTCCTGCCGCCAACGCCACTACCTACGCAACACGGAATACGCAATACGCAATGT
>JACQGT010000075.1 GCA_016199425.1 Chloroflexota bacterium | reverse complement strand
GAGTGAACCTAACTCCTAACTCACACCTCTTTGCTCTTTATCGGGTAACTGTAGGCAAGAACAGGCCGTACTCTCGTTCTTCTGGTGTTGAATCCAGCGTGCGCAGTTTTAGAGCGGGATCGCCTAATAGCGTAAACGTATCGAGCAGATCGTCGTACTTGCCTGCCGGTGATTCGGAGTAGAGATGAATTTTCCCAAAGGTGGTGGCTGGGCCTAACTCCCGCACGCCGACGTGGAAGACGGCGACAAAGAAGCCGCGCTCCAGATAGTCGTGGCCGGAGGCCAGCCCCAGCCCGGTGGAAGACCAGGAGGCAATCGCACCACCCCGGGCCTTGCGCACCAGCGCCTCGCCCAGAGACATACGCCCCTGCTCCGCTTCGTGATAGTAGCCTTCCAGACAGGTCATGGGCAACATCATCGGATAGACAGTGTTGTTCATCTGGTTCAGGGCAGAGAGATTGAGCAGATTCTCTTCGGCCCAGTATTCTTTGGCGCTGTGGCCCACATAGCTCACGATCAGCGCGCCCTGGTTGATCCGAGAGACGATACTCTCCCGGCACTGTTCGCCGTTGGCGCAATCATAGGGCAGGTAGAGTTTGCTCTTTTGATAGGCGCTGGGCAGGAGCGGAACGGTTTGATCGTCAGTCCGCATCGAACCGTCGGCGATGGCATTGGAGAAGTTGTAAAACGCGCCGCCGCCGCCCTTCAGATCGTCGGCCACAAAGAGAACATTGCGGTTCCAGCCCGAATCTGCTGGTGCGCTCTCGTAGTCGAGAATTTTGTTGACCATCGCCGTCACGTCACTGGCGCTTTCCGCGGGCAGACGCCCCAAGTGCATATCAGGCATCCGATCTGTGCCCACAATCGTCACGTAGCGGTTGTCCGCCGCGGTCTCGCCCAGGTCCGGGTCCACCATCTCCAGGTAGGGGGGAATAAAGGTGCGGGCGCTGTCGCTGCGGAAATTGCGCGGGTCAAAGGTGCCATCGCCCACCAGCAGGACGTAGGACGAGCCGGAGGTTTGCCAGTTGCCATAGGCATAGATCAGAAAGTCCCGGATGGCCTGAGGTGACATACGGCCATAGTTGAAGGTATCGTAGATGTGCTGGACATCGATCACCGCCACCTTCAGCCCCCGGGCAGCCCGGTAATCGGCCAGGGGCTGAATGGCAGCCAGAAATTCCTTGTGGGCAATGATAAAATAGTCGGTCCGGTTGCTTGTGGCAAGCAGATTGGCTGTATTGGCCTGCTCAATCGAGGCCACACGCTTGCGTTGGGTGGTCCGCTGCACAAGAAAACGGCTGGTCTTCGTTGCCGTTGCGCCGAATTGCGCGGTCGCGCCGGCGGGCAGGGATATGCGCGCCACGCGCAGGGGATCGGTCACGTCGTAGGCTTCCAACTCGCCCGCAGAAAAGCCGTCCACGGAGAAGTTCCACGCGCCGGGGCCGGGGCTGTCAAAGATCAGCCTGTCACCCACCGCGTTGGTTTGGCGCGAGTAGTGCAATTGCAGCCAGTCCAAATAGACGACGCTGATGGTCTGGCCGTTCAGGTCGTTGGCAATCTCTGCGCGGAAGGTGTTGCTACCCGTCTTGAGCAACGCCTGATCGAACGCCACCGAAAATGTGCGGTAGACGGCCCCGGACCACTGGCCGTCGCCCACATAGTTTTCGTTGACGTAGAATTTAACGTGATGGCTTCCGTTGGTGCGGCTGACCATCGCTGCTTCGACCGTTGCTGTGTAGCCGCCCGAGGCCAGAAAGGATGTGCTGAGAGGTATCTGCCAACTGTTGGCCGCGTTGCCACCGGCCACCGTCAACAGCCTGCCATACCAGTGGTTGTAACCCGGCAATTTGGGCGCAGACGAAACGTAGTTGAAATTTTCCTCGTAGCGGGTTGTGGCGCGGTAACTGGTCACTGGCTCGTTGCCCGTCTCCGCGCTGCGGGTGAGCATATGCAGACTGCCCGCAGCCCCATAGCTCAACCAGTAGACGTTGGCATCCGTATACTTCTCATCCACCCCCTGCCCATAGAAAAGCAGCCTGTCGTCCGGCGCAAAGAGTCCATCCACGTCGTCTGCGTTGTTGCTGTCCACCACCCGCACAGCCACATCCTGACCGTTGAGGTAGAGACGCAGGCTGTGGGACGAGATGCTGGCGATAGGCACACCGGCCTGGGCCAGCTCATCGTAAGTGATCGCATATAGCCCCTCTTCCCGCACGTAGAGACGCAAGGCCGGAGAAGGCGGTCGCCAGCCGCTGTTGGAGGCGGCATTGATAGCCGCCAAAGGCGCAGTGGCCCAACCGCCCGCCTGAGCGCCGTTGAGTAACAGCCCTTGCAGGGATTGGGTGAAGGCATCCGCTCCGCTGGTGGAGGCGGCCTGGGCAATGGCCCCCCTATGGCGCACCCGCACCTGCATCTGTGGGTGATGGAGTAACGAACCATCGGACGGGTTGTACTGGAAGGGTGCGATTTCGACCCGCACAAACTGGAGACGCCCCATCCAGCCGCTGTCGCTGATGCGGGTAGCGACCGCGGGAAAGAGCTCATTTTGGCTATAGACCGCGCTGTCCGCGGCCACGGCCTGCTCCACATAGCGAATCAGCCCGCCCTCGCCTTCTTCGGCCACGGCTTGGGGCGCCGGGCAGATGCGATAAACACCGTCCAACCGTACAGCGCTGTCGGCAACGATTTCCAGGCTGGGCGTCGCTCCCGGCGGAATCCCCAGGAGAAGCGAGCGCATAGGCAAGTGGGGCGCGCCGCTTGCGCCGGCGGTTTCGTATCCGTCCATTGCCATGCGCTGGCACGGCCCATCTATACCCGCCACTGTTTCCAACTGATAGGCGGGCGCGTCCACCTGAAAGACGGTCTCATCGTCGGATGATGCGATCAAGCTCACCTGGTTGGCTGAGGCGGAGGCAACGGCAAGGGGCGCGGTCTGTGCGGCTGCCCCTGTGCCGGTGGGCAGTGTCATCAGGAGAGCAAGCAATAGGATAAACAGTCGTTGTAAGGTAGGCATTCTGCTTTCGCTCAATCGAATCCCACAGCGCTTGTGGGCGGCAGTCAAATAGGAGTACACCAGGAGTGTAGCACACAAGAATGGCGGATCGGGTTACAGTTCGCTGATAGAACTCAACGAAAATCGAAAACAGACAGGACTTCTGCCCCCGGATGGGAAGGAAGTCCTGTCTGTTTTGGTGTCCTGTAGGGGCGCTGCTTGCTGCACCCGTGTACGTCATGCG
>JACQGT010000074.1 GCA_016199425.1 Chloroflexota bacterium | reverse complement strand
GGCCCTGGCGCGGCAGGAGAGCAATCCTTTTCTGGTGGGGATGATTTTGCGCCGCTACGGAACGTATCTGCTGGGTGTGGGCAGGCGAGATGAAGGATTGGCCCATCTGGGCGAGGCGCAGGCCATCCTTGCCCGGATTGGAGCCCGGGGCGAATTGGCAAAAATCGAGAAGGTTCTTTTTGGAACTTATCAATCGGGTGCATTTCAGCCGGGGGATGAAGTCTCTCGGCTACTCCCCGTTGACCACTTCCCCGGCTGGTGATATAGTGTCCTCAATACATCCGACTCAGTCTACCTACCAATGACAACCAGCACTGCTGACCCCAATCCCATCCGCCGCCTGGCCCGCAGCCAATCCCCGCTGACTGTGGCTGTGGAGATTCTCTTTGCTCTGCTGATTGTGGCGGCCTTCTGGTATTCCCGCAATGCGGACTTTTTCGCGGGGCGCGTCCCCCCCGGATTGCCGGTTGAGTCGCGCGTCGAAAAGCCCACTTCGTCTGCGCCGGGTATTCCTTCGCTTTCTCGTCTGGCTGGCTTCGATCCCGCGGGCAAAGAGTGCCGCCAGTTGATCGCCAACGGCAGCTTTGAATGGACCGGCGATTGGCATCTTCCATTGTCCCCCCGTCCCGCCGCCTACACCGATGAACAGGCCAGCGAAGGCAGCCGCAGTCTGCGTCTGGGCAGTGGGCCGACGGACCAGTTTGCCTACGGCGACAGCCAGGCCAGGCAGACTCTCGACCTGCCCGCGGATGTCGAGTCGCTGGTCTTGATGGCAGATGTGTGGCGCACAGCCAGCGGCAGCGGGCGTGACCGCCAATATCTGCGCGTGCGTGTCGGCCCGGATCACCACACCCTTTTCGACGAACGCGTCGACCTGCCCTCCTGGCAGCCGGTAGCCTATGACCTGACACTGCTGGCCGGCAGCCGGGTCGAGCTGATTTTCGGTGTACTCAACAGCGGAGGGCCTGGGCGCGCGGCGATGGGGGTGGACAATGTGCGTCTTTACGCCTGTCCAGAGCCATCGAAGAGAGCAGCTTTGACCCCCAGCCCTAAGAGCAGTCCACCTCCTTCGCTGATGCTCCCCCTCGTCTATCGGATGGCCCCGGTTTCTGGCGGGGAGCCGACAGCGACAGTCACGCCGACGAAGACCCCAACAGCACCCGCGCTCTGCAAGGAATTGGTGGTGAATGGGGATTTTGAGTCGAACAGCGGCTGGACGATCCCTAATACACCCCGACCAGGACGGTATGCCACTGAGCCTGTCTGGTCGGGCAGCCGCAGCCTGGGGCTGGGGATTCCCCCCGGCCAGGCCAACGCCTACAGCGACAGCACCGCTTACCAGTGGGTGACACTGCCCCTCGGCGCGGCCCAGATTACCCTGCGCGCCGCGCTCTGGCGGGCCGTCAGCAGCGGCGGTGATTTCCACTACCTGTGGGTGGCAGCGGACGGCAAGACGACACGGGTGATGCAGGGGGTGGAGGATGCCCGATACTGGCGAGAAATCAGCTACGATTTGACGGCTCTGGCGGGCAAACGGCTCTTTCTGCTGCTGGGGACTTTCAACGACGGCGCGGGCGGGGTGGCGTCGATGTTTGCCGACGGCGTGTCGATCCAGGCCTGCTCGTCGGTGGTGACGCCTGTCCCCGCCACGCCGACCCCCAGCCCAGCCCCGACAGCTACCCCAACCGTCACGCCGACATCCATTTATCCCCCCCCTGCCGAAATCCGTAGCCCAGATTTTGGGGCAAATGCCTTTCTCTGGTGGCGGCGGGAGATTGCGGATCGGGATTTGACGCTGATGCAGGAGGCCGGTTTCCGTTGGGTGCGCCAGAGCTTTGCCTGGGAGGATATGGAGCCAGCGCCGGGGCAGTACACACTGGAGGTGGAAGCGGACCGGGTAGTACGCCAGGTGAACGCAAGCGGACTCTATCTGCTGGCTCGGCTCGACCTGAACGCGGACAACCCCGACTTTTGGGCCGGGCAGCCGCCCGCGTCTAACGGAAAATTTGTCGAGTTCGTTTCGATGCTTGCCCAGCGTTATAATTGTACCCGCGCGGCGGTGGGCTGCGTCCACGCCTGGCAGGTGGGCAACGAGCCCAATCTGGCCCGGGAGTGGGGGGGCAAACGACCCAACCCGGCCCAATACGCGGCTCTGCTCGGCCAGGTCTATCGGGCCATCAAAGCGGCCAACCCCAACGCGATTGTCATCAGCGCGGGCATGGCCCCCACCGGCACCGACAACGAAATCGCCATGCCCGATACCCGCTTCTACGCAGAGATGTACCGGGCGATGAAAGGCAACAGCGACGGTTACTTCGATCTGCTGGGCGTCCACGCCGCGGGCTTTGCCGCGCCGCCGGAGACGGACCCGGCCCAGGCCGCGGTCAACCCGGCCTACGGCGGCCAACGCTTCTTCGCCTTCCGCCACGTGGAGGACATTCGCAAAATTATGCAGGCCAATGGCGACGGCGACAAACGCATGGCCATTCTGGAGTTCGGCTGGACCAGCGACCCGGTCAACCCGGACTACTACTGGTTCGGCGCGGGCGCGGGCATCGACGAGTTTGTCAAAGCGGACTATCTGCGTCGTGCCTACGTCTGGGCCGGGGAACACTGGCAGCCGTGGGTCGGGCTGATGAGCGTTCTGACAATGCCCAATCTGGACTGGCTGGAGGACGGGGATCCCTTTGACGAGGAGCAGTACTGGTGGGCGATTCTGGAGCCGAGCCAGATCGACGAACTGCGTCTGCGCCCGGCCTTTGTGGGGTTGTGCATCTACTTCCGGGGGTTGGCCGGGGAGAGGTGCCCCTACGATCCGAATTGATTGAAAAGACCCGCCAGGTTTTCTGAAACTGGGCGGGTCTTTATTTTAGCGGCTCTGAATCTGTTTTTCAACCGACACCAGAAATTCCGCAAAAGGCAGGGGGGCTACCAGGGGTATATGCACTTCTGGAGTACCGAACGGATGAAAATGCCACCCACCCGTATTGTCCGCACCGTAAATACGGCGATTTCCACTGATCAGCGCGTATGCGGTTGTGTCCGATACTTCGTTGTAGAAAATGTCTATGAAGTCACCGTTGGTGAGTTGAATACGCAGGTTGACAGCCGACGCCGAGGAACGTCTTACTGACGGAATATGACAAATCGGTGAAGCGAGCGCTACTGTGCGAATTGCGCTCTCAAATTCTTCGGCTGTCATAGAAATTGAGTTGCCATTTCTGTTAGCTGAGATTCATCAGTCACAGCCGCTTCCCATTCCCAATAGTCCCGTTCGACCGGATAGGAGTGGCGATCCGCAATTTCGTCCGCATCCCAGGCTGTTTTGAAGGCATCAAAGGGAATGCCGTATTTTTCCTCAAAAGCCAGTTGGCGCTCTTTGGCTTCGTTGAGTTTGAGCCGCAGCAATTCCTTCAGCGCCAGTGGCAGCGCAACTTCTGGCCGTTTTTCCTGCGTCAGATTGCTCAAAACCCGGTAGACCGGTTTGGTAATCACATTTTCGTAGAGCATTGCCCCAGTCTCCATTCAACACAAAACCCAAACACTGAAGGCATTATAGCCGCAGCCGTGGCCTTCGAGCAACAGACCCGCCAGGTTTTCCGAATCCTGGCGGGTCGTTCTTTCATTTACCCAATCCGCGCCCGTTTGCTTTCCCTCGGCGCAATCGGCTCCAACGACTCCCGCTCGTTGATGGCGATGTGGCGGGTGTGGCCTGCCTGGGTGTAAGGATAAGCTGGCCCACCCGCAGGCGCGGCCCAGCGGGCCGCGTTGGCGATCACCTGGCGAATCAGCGGCTTGTGGTACATCGGGTAGGTCTCGTGGCCGGGGCGGAAGTAGAAGATTTTGCCGTTGCCCCGGTGGAAGGTGCAGCCGCTGCGGAAGACGTTGCCCCCCTCGAACCAACTGATGAAGACCAGATCGTCCGGGGTGGGGATGTCGAAGAGTTCCCCGTACATCTCGCACTCGTCGTTCTCGAAGAAGGGGGGCAGCCCCTGCGCGATGGGATGGCTGGGCTTCACCACCCAAATGCGCTCCTTCTCGTCGGCTTCCCGCCAGCGCAGGCTACAGGACGACCCCATCAGCTTGCGAAAAATCTTCGAGAAGTGGCCGGAATGAAGGACGATCAGTCCCATCCCTTCCAACACCCGGTTATGTACCTTCTCCACAATACCATCCTCCACCGCGCCGTGGGCCTTGTGACCCCACCAGGTCAGCACATCGGTTTGGGCCAGCACTTCGTCGGTCAAGCCGTGCTCCGGCTCGTCCAACGTGGCCGTGCGCACATTTGTAAAGCCCTGCTCCCGCAGACCCGCGGCAATCGCGCCGTGGATGCCTTCGGGATAGAGGCCGCCGATAAATTCGTTCTCCCGCTCGTGGCGGTATTCGTTCCAGACTGTTACGCGAATGTCGCTCATTGGTTGCTCCGTTGATTGGTTCAATTGGTGTGTAGATATAGACCACTCGTGAGGCAGAGATGATGGGATAATGAGATGATGGGTCGGTACCGAACACCTCATTATCCCATCATCTCATCATCCCACCTTGACTACTTGCCCGTTCAGCCGCGCCGACGCCTGAATCGCGTCCCACAGCTTCGCCATACGCAGACCCACTTCCGGCGGGCAGGGATTGGGGATAGTCCCGGCGCGCACGGCCAGGAATTGCTGCCATTGGCCCAGAGAGGCGGGCACTTCCACCGGCTCGGGCATCGGTTCTCCTGCTTTCTGCACCAGCAGCTTTTCGCCCCAGATGCCCGTCTGGATCAGACCGCCGGTGCAGAATACTGACACATCGGAGCCGATGACTTTGGGCGGCATTTCGCCGCAGCCGCTGAGGGTGACCAGCGCGCCGGAGGCCAGACGGCCAATGGCCGCGCCCAGAATGTCCACCGCCGCGCCCCGGTTGTCCAGCCAGGCGGCCACCTCCACAAAGTCTTCCCCGGCCAGGTCCGCCACAGTGTTGAGCATATGCGCGCCGGTGTCAAAGAGAAAGCCGCCGCCCGCCACAGCGGGAATCTGCCGCCAGGTGCCGGCCGTGCCCGTCTTCCAGCCCTGGTAGGCCACCGCGTGGATATTCAAAATTGTACCCAATGCGCCGGAGCGCAGCAAGCGCTCGGCGGTGCGAATCTGGGGCGACAGGCTGCCGTTGAAGGAGACGACCAGCAGTTTGCCCGTCCTGTCCCGTACGGCGATCAGTTCCTCGGCCTCCTGCGCGTTCATCACCATCGGCTTTTCCAGCAGC
>JACQGT010000073.1 GCA_016199425.1 Chloroflexota bacterium | reverse complement strand
TGAACCCCACCCTAACCCTCCCCATTCTGGGGAGGGGACTGAATCGACTCCTCCCCCACTGTGGGGGAGGTTGGGAGGGGGTGGCGTGGCTGAACCCCACCCTAACCCTCCCCATTCTGGGGAGGGAACTGAATCGACTTCTCCCCCACTGTGGGGGAGGCTGGGAGGGGGTAGCGTGGCTGAACCCCACCCTAACCCTCCCCATTCTGGGGAGGGAACTGAATCGACTCCTCCCCCACAGTGGGGGAGGCTGGGAGGGGGTATCCTGGCCGGTCTGGTAGGGATAGGGCTGCTGCTGGCCGGGTTTATTCATGCGGATCGCAATTGGTTCACAGACACCGCCTTTACCAAAGACCAGTGGCGGGAAGTAGTCGGCTATCTGCGCGGGCATGTGGACGCAAACAACCCGGTCGTGCTGGTCAGCGGCCACGCCTGGCCCATCTGGCGCTACTACGCGCCAGAGATCGAACCGGTGCGTCTACCGGAGATTGAGATTCTGGACGTGAACGCGGTAGTGGACCTGGACAGCAGCGCGCAGATTTTGCGGCCCGCCCTGCTGGGCAAAAGTGGGGTCTGGTTGGTAGATTGGCAGGAGGAAGTCATCGACCCCGCGGATGCAGCCGGTCTGCAATTGGAGCGGGCGGGAGACGAGCAGCCCACTGACGCCCAATTCTGGGGGCTGCGTCTGCGCCGTTTCATCAACCTGGACGCCCGGACCATCAGCAACGCGCCCCCCATCCAGCAGCCATTCCAGGCCAATTTCGGCGATACTGTCGAGTTGCTGGGCTATTCCATCGAGAAGCAGGGCGATCTGCTGCTTTTCTGGCGGCTCACCCACCCACCCCAACCCTTGCCCGATCTGCACCTGACCGGGGAGACGCGCACAGCAGAGGGGCTTCTCTACTCGCGCATAGGCGACCGGCGTCTCTCCGCCTACGATTTCCCCACCTTTCGCTGGCAGATCGGGCAGATTGTGGCCGGGCGCATCCCCGTGGCCGAGTGGATCGGCGCGGGCGCGCCCGCGGGGAACTATCAACTGCGCCTGGGCGTTTATGACCCCGCCGGTGACTCGGCAGGCTTCGATCTGCTCGGCGAGAAGGGCGAACGGTTGGGCAAGCGGGCGACTGTCGAGATTGCCCAGCCCCAGCCCATTCCTCTGCCCGCAGATGAGCAGCCGACAAGCTGGCATCCGATTGTGGACGGCCTTTTTGTGCGGCCTATCCTCGTCAACAGCAGCGCGCAGGTGGGTGAGCCGATTCTTCTGCAAATTCTCTGGTTTTCAGAAACGCCCCGGTCGGTAGAGGGGCTGGTGGTTCATTGGAACGAACGCTCACGGGCCGTGCAGTGGGGCGGAGAGCGGGTGGCCGTCGCTCTCGCCCTGGCCGCGGCCCAGCCCGTGCGCACGGTGCATCAGATTCCCGTGCCTGTGGAGCTGCCGCCGGGTGACTATTGGCTGGAACTGAGCGCCGACACCCTGCCCACCCGCCCGGTGGAGCTGCCAGTGACGATCCACCCCGCCAGCCGCAGCTTTGAATTGCCCGCCCTCGAACCGGTGCTATCGGCAAACTTTGGCGAACAGATCGTTTTGACCGGTCTGACAGAGACGGAACTCCCCGAACAGATCGCGCCCGGTGTCGTTCTGCCCCTGACATTTGTCTGGCAATCGAACGGCACCCATAGGGTACCCGCCCGGACCGACTACACGATGAGCGTCCAGTGGCTGGACGGGGACGGTCGCCCCGCCGGGCAATGGGACGAGCGGCTGCCCCGGGGCTCTTCCGCCTGGTTGCCTACGGAAGTGATTTCCCAGATAATAAAGTTGGCCGCGCCGGAGCAGCCAGGGGAGTACCGGCTGATCGTTGCGGTCTACGACGCCAACCGCAGCGGCCTGCCCCGTCTGCGCCTGCCCAATGGCGATGATTTTGTCCAAGTGGCCCGTCTTCGTATCCTGCCCAACGCCCAGCCTTGAAAGGGAATCCTATGTCAAGCCCGCAAAAATTAGCCATCCACGGCGGCGTGCCCGCCCGCCAGCAGCCCGACCCGCCGATGTTTCCCGGCGGGATGATCATTGCCGAGGAGGAGGCCGCGGTGTTGGAAGTGCTGCGCTCCAAACGGCTCTTCCGCTTCTACGGCCCCAGCGGCGGCGAATCGAAGGTGGAGGCGCTGGAGCAGGCCTTTGTCGTGTCCGTCGGTGTGAAGCGGGCGCAGCGGGCCATCGACTACGCGCCGGATATGTGCCCCCGCTCCCTGGACCTGTTGGGCCGGGCGGTGATGCTCAATGTGAACCCGCTGCTGAGCAACGCGGAGATGGAAGAGACGATCGACGGGGTGAATAAAGTATTGGACGTGCTGGCGTAGGGGAGAAGATATGGGACGCAGATGAACGCAGATTCTCGCGGATAGCGTCCGTGAGAATCCGTAAACATCCGTGCCAATCCGTGTCCGTTTTTCCAGAACACGGCGCGACTCGCGCTTGTTCGCTTGTGTCTTAATGGACGGATGGGGTATTCATGCCAATTCGGTTTCTTTGCTGTTCTTTGCGCCCTTTGCGGTTTATTTTCCTGGCTCTGCTTCTGGCCGGCTGCGGACGGCTGGATTTGAGCTTCGGCCCCCTCCTGCGCAACGTGACCGTCGCGCCGGCGGTCATTTCGCCCAATGCGGATGGGGATACCGACGCCACGGCCATCCACTACAGCCTGCGTCGCTCGGCAGATGTGAGCATCTATTTTGAGAATGCCGATGGCGAACGCTTCTACTTTCGCCGGGAGCGCCGGCGTTCCCCCGGCGACTACGACGTTCTTTGGGGCGGGGTGGTGGACGAGACGCAGGTGGTGGAGAGCAACGGCTCGCGTATGGAGATTCTCAGCCGGGTGCTGCCCGATGGGGTCTACCGCTGGGTGATCGAAGCCGTGGAGGACAACGGCAACCGCCAGGAGGTCAGCGGCCAGATTACCCTGGAAGGCAGCGACACGGAAATCCCCGAACTGCACAACTTCGCCGTTGTCCCCCAGGTCTTTCGACCCAATCAGGACGGTCTGCGCGACGATTGGGTGAGCATCAGCTACTATCTGACCAAAGATGTGGACGCGGTGCAGGTCTATCTGGTGGACCCGGCCAAAGCGGGCAGCAAATTTCACATTGCCGAGGGGCCGAATGTGGTGAAACCGGAGAAGCAGGGCTATCACGAATACCGATACGAAGGAGGCGTGGACCTGAACGCGGAGCCGCCGCCCGACGGGACGTACCAGATTGTGGGCGAGGCCCGGGACCGGGCAGGCAACCGGGTGCGGGTGGTCAGCGAGCTGACGATTGCCGAGGGGGGTAAACCCCGGGCCGACGTGGCTCAGGGGGAGATCGACTGGCAGGGGGAGATGAACCGGGTGGTCAGCGTGCCCCTGGGCGAGCAGCTCTGCTTTGAAGCGGTGGTGGTCAATGAGGGGACAGTGCCCATCCGCACGACGGGACCCTGGCCGGGGCAGGAGTATCGCTTCAGCGAGAACTACAACACCCTGGCTGCCGACGGCCACAAAGAGTGGTTTCAACAGGCCGGTGTCTGGCGCTTCGGCATCAACTTCGACACCACCGGCGTGGACTTCCCCTACCGTTTCGCCATTGGCAGCCAGAACGAACTGGAGAAGCGTATCATCGACGGGGTGGCGCAGTGGTATTTGCTGCCGGGCAAGGCCGGGCGGGTGAGCGGCTGTATTGTGGTGGACGAGCGCCCGCCCGTGGGCACGAACTTCTGGTGGGGCGGGCTGATCCACGAGTTTGTGGGGGTGGCGAACAATTACATCGACCGGATTTCGGTGGATGTGGGGATGCCGTAAGGGGAAAACCAATCAACCACCAATCAACCAATCAACGAATGCCCGTTGATTGGTTGATTGGTTTGACTCTCCCTCCCCCTACCCATGCCAGGACATCGCCTCGCCGCGCACAATGCGGGACCGGCTCTCGTAGCGCCCCGGCCACTCCACCGGCAGATCGCCGCTCTCCACCATCAGCTTCAGCGGATTGACTTTTGTCTTCAGGGGCAGGTAGATGCGCTGGCGTTTGCGCGCCGACTCGAAGAGGGCCATCATCACCTCCTGCACGGCCCGCGCCCGCTCCGCACCGCTGATGGGCTTGTCGATGCGCCCCTCCACCCAGTCGATGGCCTCCTGGCACTGGTGGCTCCAACAGTCATACCAGGGCGCGTCCACCGTCTGCCAGCCGCCTGATGTGGCGTTGAGGTAGCGCACGACGCCGATCTCGTAGTTGTAGCGGGCCGAGGGGCCTTCGGGCGCATACATCGGCGCGTCGCTGGGGATTGCGTCGTCCGGGTGGTGAGTGGTGTCGAATTCCATCATTCCCTCTGTGCCGATGACCCGGCAGCCCTGGCCCAGTCCCTGCACCAGATTGCCCTGGATCAGAATCGTGGCGCCGTTGTCACAGCCCGCCAGCCCCAGACAGGCATCCTCCGCGGGCAGCCCCCGTTCGACCCGGTCGGTGGTGCGCTCCACCCCGCCCAACACCCACTCCACCTGGGCTTCGTCCATCAGAAAGAGGGCCAGACGGATGTTGTGGGAGTTGGTGTTGAGGAGATTGCCCCCGTCGTCCAGTTGCACCTGCGTCACTTTGCCGATGACGCCCTGGCGGATCATCTCCCGCGCTTTCTGCCAGGTGGCGTGATGGGGGCGCTGGTAGGCGATGATGAGTTTGACGCCGTTGCGCTCGCAGGCGGTGAGCATTGCGTCGGCTTCGCCCAAATCCACTGCCATCGGCTTCTGGCAGATGATCGCTTTGGGTCGCCGGGCCGCGGCCGCAATGACCATCTCCGCGTGCTGCTGATGCCAGGAGCAGACGTCCACAAAATCCGGGCGCTCTTTGTCCAGCATCTCCCGATAGTCTGCGTAGCGCTGTTCGTCGTGTACGTCGAAGAAGTCGCCAAATTCGCGCCGGGCGTCCGGGTTGGTGTCGGCAATGGCCCCGATGCGGGTCGGCTGACCGGGGACGCCCAGCCAGCCCCGGGCGTGGACCCGGGCGATCATCCCGCAGGCGATGATGGCAGTGCGGTAGTGGGACATGGGATTCTCCTGGTGGGGTGGGGTTGGATGATATCGTTCGGTCCTATTGTAGGCGTGGCGTGTGTGGTTGTCAAAGTGATCTCCGGCGTCGGAAGATGACGGAAGACGCCTGATTCGCCACTCTATTCCCGGAATCAATTTTTTGGTAGAAAGAGGGTAAACCTGCGGTCCTATGCAAATACAGGACCGCAGGTCGAGAAGAGGGAAGAACGGAGAAACACAGAATGGAGAAATAGGTGGGCATTTCTTCGGGAACTACCCCACGAAGCTCCCGTACCCGTCCTATCTGACATAGAGTCTACCACGGCTGCTGCACCAGTCCATTATGCACAATGCACAATAATTTTTCTGTATACGTCGGATAAAGTGCATTTGGCAATTTCGCAACCATATAAATCTTTTGAAAATATAACACACTGCACAGTTTGTTGTGGAGCGAGTAGTATGTCCAATATGGGTTGCCAGGTCCCCGGCAACCTATCCAACGAATTTTGGACACACCCAAATCGGTTTTGTGCTGTCCCCTGTGTTACAATGGGTCTGTCCCAACGCCAACAGTGGGTCGGAGAGTTTGCAAAGGAACAGAGCCATGACAAGCGATGCTCGTCTTCTAACTTCGATGGTTGCCTGCGCGGGTTGAGCGTCCAAGCTCCCGCCAGGGACACTGTCGCAGGTCGTGCGACAACTGGCCGGGATATTCCCGGCAAATGAATACCCGGATGTACTGATCGGGCTAGGCGAACCGGATGACGCGGCTGTCTACCGGCTGGACGACGAGCGCGCCCTCATCAAAACCACCGACTTTTTCACGCCGATTGTGGACGACCCCTGGCTCTACGGCGCGATTGCCGCGGCCAATGCCATGAGCGATGTCTACGCCATGGGGGGCGATGTACTCTTCTGCCTGAACATTGCCGGTTTCCCCGAAGAACTGGGCATGGAGACGGTGGCGCAGATATTTGCGGGCGGCGCGGCCAAAGTGCGCGAAGCCGGCGCGACTGTTGCCGGGGGACATACGGTGACCAACCCGGAACCCTTCTACGGGCTGAGCGTCACCGGTCTGATCCACCCGGATCAGGTGATGCGCAAAGGCCGGGCGCGGGCGGGCGACCGTCTCTTCCTGACAAAGCCCCTGGGCACAGGCATCATCACTACCGCGGCCAAATTGACCGGCGCGGGGGAAAGTCGCGCCCACCGGCTGGCCCGCCGCGCCCAGGGCAAGCCAGACATCGATCAGAAGCATCTGGACGAGGCGATTGCGTCAATGTCTCGGCTGAACCGGGCTGCGGCCAAAGCGGCCCAGGCTGGCGGCGTGCGCAGCGCCACCGATATCACCGGCTTTGGGTTGCTGGGCCACGCCAGCGAAATGGCCGTGGCCGCCGGGCGCGAAGCCGGCGTGGGTTTCCGCATAGAAGCCGCCGCAGTTCCGGCCTTGCCCGGCGCATTTGCCTACATCGCCGCGGGCTATCTGACCCGGGGCAGCACCCGTAACCCGGAACACTTCCGCCAGCACGTGACCTTTGCGCCGACGGTCAGCGATGCCCAGCGCACACTGCTCTGGGAAGCGGAGACCAGCGGCGGGCTGCTG
>JACQGT010000094.1 GCA_016199425.1 Chloroflexota bacterium | reverse complement strand
CCTCAGATGCCGCCCGGTCGCATCTGAGGATGCTCCCTCCTCGGCATAACTCATTTTGAACACACCCGAATCATTTATTCTCTTGAGGAATTGGAATTTATTTTTCCTTTGTTCAGTATTGACAGAACAAACAAAACAGACTATACTCGTAACCACCTGATCGCCAATCGCCAATCTCCAATCTCCAATCTCTAATCGCCAATCTCCCCATGAACCCACAACAGCAGTACGTCGAAGAGTTCGGACTGTTCGCCGAGCAGATCGGTCTGACCCGCATGGCCGGGCGCATTCTGGCCTGGCTGCTCATCTGCGATCCACCCCACCAGACGATGAATGAATTGGTGGATGCGCTTCAGACCAGCAAAAGCTCTATCAGCACCACCACCCGGCTGCTCATTACCTTTGGGATGCTGGAACGGGTGAGCCTGACGGGGGAGCGCCGGGACTACTACCGGCTGGTCCCGGACCTGTGGACCTCTGCGATGGAGCGATCCGCGCAGCAGTTCGCCGGCTTCCGCAAGATGGCCGATCGGGGGCTGGCGTTGCTGGCCGACGCAGAGCCGGATCGTCGCCGTCGGCTGCAAGAGATGCACGCTCTCTACACATTTATCGGGCGGGAATTTCCGCAGATTTTGGAGCGATGGCAGGAGGAGACCCAATGATCGACGTTTCCAACCTCACCTACACCTATCCCGGCGGTGAGAAGGCCGCGGTGCAGGGCGTGGATTTTCGGATTGAGAAGGGTGAAATTTTCGGCTTTTTGGGGCCGAACGGTGCGGGGAAAAGCACCACCCAGAAGATTCTGATCAAACTGCTGCGGGGCTACGCCGGGGATATTTCCGTCTTTGACAAGCCCCTGAGCAGGTGGGACGATAGCTACTACGAACGGGTAGGGGTGGCCTTCGAGCTGCCCAATCACTACCGCAAGCTGACCGGCCTGGAGAATCTCACCCTTTTCCGTTCCTTCTACAGCGGCCCCACTCTGGACCCAGTGGCCCTGCTGGAGATGGTGGGGTTGAAGGAGGACGCCAACCTGCGGGTGGGCAACTATTCCAAAGGGATGCAGATGCGGCTGAACTTTGTACGCGCCCTGCTCCATCAGCCCGAACTTCTCTTTCTGGATGAGCCGACCACCGGCCTGGACCCGGTGAATGGGCGCAATGTGAAGGAGATCATCCGTGCCCAGAAAGCTGCCGGGCGCACAATTTTTCTGACCACCCACGATATGTACGTGGCCGACGACCTCTGCGACCGGGTGGCTTTTATTGTGGACGGCAAGATCTCCCTCATCGACTCGCCCCGCAATCTGAAGCTGCACTATGGCAAGCGAGTGGTGCGGGTGGAGTATCACGCGGACGGCGGCCCGTTGCAGCAGGCCGACTTCCCGATGGATGGGCTGGGCGACAACACTGACTTTCTGGCTCTGCTGCGCAAGGAGCGGGTGGAGACGATTCACACCCAGGAGGCGACACTGGAAGATATCTTCATCGAGACGACGGGAAGGAGGCTGGCATGAGCAGACTTTTACAGGCCATGCGCTGGGAGGTGCTGATCCAATTCCGCCAGAATATCTTCTACGCCGCTCTCTTTGTGGCGCTCCTCTGGTCGGCTGTGCTCTACCAGCTCCCCGACACGGCCATTGTGCCGCTGCTGGTTTCGGTCCTCTTTCTGGACCTCTCCATCTTTGGCTTCTTCTTTATGGCCGCGCTCTTCTATCTGGAAAAGGGCGACCGGGTGTTGGAGGGGTTGGTGGTGACACCCCTGCGGGTGGTGGAATATCTGACGGCCAAAATCGGCGTTCTGACCGCACTCTCGGTTGTGGTGGGCGCGGTGGTGACGCTGGTTGCCTATGGCCTGGGCATCCATTGGGGCTGGTACGCGCTGGCTGTAGTGGGGATGTCTGCGCCGATTTCGTTGCTGGGCTTTGTCCTGGCCGCCCGCTACAACGGCATCAACGAATTTCTGGTCCCCGGCGTCTTCTTTCTGGTGGTGATGCAGTTGCCCCTGCTCGGCTATCTGGGCATCTGGGACAACCCGCTACTCTATCTAGTCCCCAGCCAGCCGGGGATGATTCTGCTGGAAGCGGCCTTCGCCAGCGTCCCGCTTTGGGAGATCGGCTATGCGGTCGTCTACCTGGCCCTCCTCATCTTCCTGGGCTGGCGCTGGGCCGAACAAACATTTGTGCGGGTGATTGCCCGACAGGTGGGGAATAATTAGGTATTGGATATTGGGTATTGGCTGGTCACCGTCAGCGTCAGTAATGACGAAATCACCCATACGAAATACCCAATACCCAATACCTGCTTCCCGCAGCATATAGAATAGAAAGGACACTACACCCGTGAGCGCCATCACAACCCTCTCCCGGGGTGATTTTATCAACATCCGCCGGGATTCCTTGATGCAGTTTTTGTTGATCTACCCGGTAATCCTGGGATTGGTCATCCGTTGGCTGATCCCGTGGATCACGGCTGGGCTGATGGATACTTTCGACCTGACGCCCTATCACCTCCTCCTGGCCAGCTTCTTCGGGCTGATTATTATGCCCGATCTGGCCGGCAGCCTCATCGGTCTGCTGCTGCTGGACGAGCGGGACGAGAATACCCTGACCGCGCTGCTGGTGACGCCCATGCCCATCACCTCCTACGTGCTCTACCGGGTCATTACTCCCACCCTCATCAGTCTGGTGGGCATTCTGGTGTTGGTGCCGCTCATCGGTATTGATGTACCGTCAATGGACCAACTGCTGGTAGTAGCCATCTCCGCCTCTCTGGGCGCACCCATTTTCACTCTGCTGCTGGCCTCCCTGGCCAAGAATAAAGTAGAAGGCATTGCGGTGATGAAAGGGATGGGGGTGCTGCTGATGGCCCCGATGATCGCCTGGTTTGTGCCGCAGCCGTGGCAGTGGCTGCTGGGCCTCTTCCCCACTTTCTGGTCGGCCAAAGCCTACTGGCTGGCCGTGGCCGGAGAATCGTATCTGTGGGTGGCCGCGGTCGGCGGGGTCTACGCCGTGGGGATTGTCTGGGTGCTGCTGCGTCGTTTCCAGAATGGGCTGTATAAGTAGGTTGGGTTCTCCCGGCACGGAAACTTCGCCAACCATTCAAGACTCCAGAGAAAAAAGGGGAATTTCACCGCGGAGGCGCGGGGAGCGCGGAGGAAACGCGGAGATT
>JACQGT010000093.1 GCA_016199425.1 Chloroflexota bacterium | reverse complement strand
GGCCAGGGTCAACACCACCACCAGCGCGTACATCTTGCCTTCCTGGCTGTACCAGAGCTGATAGGGGTTCAAAGCCAGGAGCAGCGCGGCCAGCAGGGGTGTATTGGCGAGAATCAGCCGCCCGCTGCCGGGGAGAAGACGCCGGGCCACCTGCCAGATCAGCCCGATTGCCAGCAGGCTGAAGAGGGCTGACGTGTAGCGCAGCGCGTATTCCGACGCGCCGGCCAGGGCAACCCAGGGGCGCATGAGCAGAAAATAGAGCGGTCCGTTCTGCGCGGGGGAGATGAACATTGACACAGTTTCCCGCAGCGGACGGATCGCCAGCCAAATCACATCCACTTCGTCCCGCCAGAGGCTCTGTTGGATCAATCCCGCCAGCCGCCAGGTAAAGGCAGCCAGAATGAGAAGGAGCAGTGTCGCCCGTTCGCCCACTTTCCGATGTATTGTTGTCTGCCTTTCACCTGCATCCATCAGCCGACCCGTTTGCCCATAGTAATATCCGGCCTGCCCCGCCCGTTGGCGTCGGGCATAACGCCGATAATCGTGTAGCCCTGCTTCTGGTAGAATTCAAAGGGATGCCGGTTCAGGTTGCGGATGTTGCGAATTTTCTCCCACGTGTCCACGTAGAGATTGGCCCCAGAAAGGGAGGTCGCATCGGTCACATCATCCGTGCCCAGTTGAATCGTCAAGCCGCCCCGTGCCTGCACAAGCATTTCGAAATCCCGCACCAGAGCCGCGCCCACCCCCTGCCCCTGCCATTCCGGCGCAACGAGCAGGGGGTGCAGCTCCCACACATTGCCGTGATATTCGGGGATGCCGCCGATCCAGCCGATGACCTGCCCATCGGCAATGGCGACGCGCAGGATGCGATCCGGGGCCAGCATCTCGTCCACTTCCTGCCGCGCCTCGGCCAGCGTCACCCACGATCCCTGGGGCGCAAAGACCCGCTGGAGCAGGATTGCGGCCTGGACCACGGCATCGGTCATGTGAGGTTTCAGATCGCTGACAGTAAAGTTGAGCATTTTGTCTTACGGCAACGACGACGGCCAGGAGTCTTCGTCGGACGGAAGGGAGCGGCCCCGTTCTGTGCCCTTCTGCGCAGGGGTGTTTGTCTCCTCCTCCGGCACAATCTCGTAGAGATCGAAGCGCCGTCTGCTTTGGCGGTAGAAGCTAAGACCGGCGATGGCCCCCGCCACCGCAAAGAAGACCAGTGAGCCGCAGGTCAGCCAAATCCACGCGGCGGACGTGAGGGCCGCGTCTACCACCTGCCCGGCCAGGCTGAAAAGCGTGGGTTCAGGCGTGGGTGTGAGGATCACAACCGGGCGCACGGTAGGGGTGGGCGTAGGTGTCTCCGTCGGCGTGGGAAGCGGCGTTGCTGTCGCTTCCGGCGTCGGCGTATCTGGCACTGGCGTGTCGGTCGGTGTCTCGGTGGGCGTCTCCACAGGTATTTCCGTCGGCGTCTCCGTCGGGGTTTCCGGGGTCGGCGGGACGGGCGTATCGGTCGGCGTCTCCCCAGGGATGGGGGACGACGTTTCCACGGGGGTCTCAACGACGGACGGCGTAGGTTCTACGGATGTATCCTGACGCAAGCCGACGGCCTGGCTTTGGCCGGCAGCCAGCCAGACACTCAAATAGAGTGTCAATGCCGCGGCTAAGAGCAGACCAACAGGGCGAAATGAAGGACGCGGCACAACCACTACTCCCGCCTCCGGGCAACGAGCACAACGATGACGAGTAGCACCAATCCCACCAGCAGTGCGCTCACCAGAATCAGGCTGGGCTGGGTCTGGGACGGCTCACCCAACGGAAGCAACGGCTGTTCGCTCTGGGCCTGATTCAAATTGCGATCTACACTTGAACTTTGATCGGCTGCCGACGATAGGTTGCTGCCGGTCTGGGGTGGGGGAAGGGGCGAGGGCGTATCTGTGGCTATCACCTGAGGCTGGCTCTGGGGCAGGGGCGTCGCCACCGTCAGCGGCGAAAGAGGGGAAATCTGGGCCGCGGCGGCCTCGGGATGGGCTGCAACGGTGAGCAGCAGGGCGGTCAGCAGCGCCAGCGCGCCGGAGAGAAGCAGCAGAACGATGCGACGGTATGCGATAGAATCAACGAAACCCATTAGCAGGTGCTTTCGGAAAATCAGTAGACCGCAACAGATGCTCCCCGCCGGTCACGGACCGGCGGACGGGTCGCGGACCACGCCCGGAGCATCTGTTGGGGTCTACTGAAAATAAAGTCACGGGCGGTCTTTGCTCACAATAGACCAGAGAAATTATACACAGCCGGGCGAGGATCGACAATAAGTCGCCTGGCAGTCTGATTCCGGGAATCGACCAGCATCAGACTGTAGACCAGAAATCGTCTGGTCGATTCCCGGAATCGCGCACCCCAAAACTACGGGTGGGCGGGCAGAACTCTACCGACACATCCCCCGCCGTCACCGCCACCCGCTGACCCGTCTCATCCTCCACCAGCAGAGCGCCGTCCTCATCTGTCCCCAGCGCCCGCCCCCGCCACTGTGTATCCTCCACCCTCCCGTCATAGACGATTACATCCCGGCCCAGATTGATCAGCGCGGCCTGCCAGCGGGCGTGGACCTCCTCCGCTGTCGGGTGGTTCGGCGCGGCCAGCAGGCCGGAGAGTGACCGGCAGAGGGCGATCAGCAGCTCTTCCCGCGCAAAGTCACGCCCGCAGAGAGTATAGAGACTGGCGGGCGGCAGTCCACCGGGCCGGGGTGTGGGCAGTTCGTCGGCCTGCTGGTTGACATTCACACCGATGCCCAACACCGCGTAGCGGATGCCCTGGCTGTCCAGGCTGCTCTCCGCCAGCAAACCCGCTACCTTCACCGGGCCATCGGGCAGCAGAGCCACCAGATCGTTGGGCCATTTGAGGCGGAACTGGCGCAAGCTGACAGCTTGCGTTACGGCATCCAGCACGGCCAGGCCAGCGATCATCGGCAACTGGGCAGGGCGTTCCGGCAGATGTGCGCCGGCCACGACGAGGCTGACCAGCAGCGCCCTTTCCGGCGGCGTCTCCCAGCGCCGGTCCAGCCGCCCCCGGCCCGCGGTCTGCTCATCGGCGACAACGACAGAGCCAGAAATATGAGCGGGGTTGGCTGCACCCTCGGCCAGAGTGCGGGCCAGGGGCATTGTGCTGGGCACGGAGGAGTGGTAGTGGATTGTATGGCCGAAAGGCTGGCCGTTCAGGGCGGCGCGCAGCGCGTGGACATTCAATTGTGGCATAGGACGAGTCATCATCGCTGTGAAAATAAGAACACGGATGGACACGGATTTGCAGGATTTTCACGGATTATGTGATTCCAAGAAAGTCTTTGGGCGCAGACAAACACCGATACACGCCAATTCAATCCTGAAAATCCTGAAAATCCGTGTCCCAAAATTTTCTTGACTTTACTTGGAGTTTTGTCAATCCGTATCCCAGTTGTCATTCACTTCTGAATCCGCTCCAATCCACCCGATCCGTTGAATCCGCGTTCTATTCCGAATCCGTGCGAATCCTGTCCATCCGTGTAAATCCGTGTCCTTTCCTTATCGCGAAAGGGCAATTTGCTTGTGATATGGGGTGCAATCGTGTAAAATTG
>JACQGT010000082.1 GCA_016199425.1 Chloroflexota bacterium | reverse complement strand
GTCTACGGCATCGTCAAGCAGCACGACGGCGCCATTGCTGTGCAGTCGCAGAAGGGCAAAGGCACAACCTTCACCCTCTACCTGCCCCTGCTGATGGCCTCCCCTCTGGCTCTGCCCGCACCAAAAGCGGATACAACCCAGGGGCAAGACGAGACGATTCTGGTGGTAGAAGATAACCAAGACATGCGCATAGCGCTGGCGGACATACTGAAAGCGCTGAACTATCGCGTGCTGGAGGCGGCCAACGGGCGCGAGGCCCTGGCCCTTCTGGAGCAACAGACGGGAGAGATCGATCTGGTGCTGAGCGATCTGGTGATGCCGGAGATGGGTGGGGAGGCGTTGATCCAGGCGATGCGCGCACGCGGCCTGACTCTGCCGCTGGTGGTGCTGAGCGGCCATCCGCTGACCAACGAAATGCAAGCGCTTCAGGCCCAGGGGCTGGCCGGTTGGCTGCTCAAGCCCCCGGACGTGGAAGAACTGGCAGCGCTGTTGGCCCGCGCTCTGGGCAAGAAGGCTGCGTAGGGGCAGACGTGCGGGTGGAGCAAATGGCCGCTTACGTCACAGCAGACGGCAGCCATCCCGCGGGCAGCCACGGGGAGGCAATTGTCGGATTTTCCATTCCCCTTGTGGGCCGCACGAACCTACCCCTTGCGATGACCGAAGCGCTCGCCACCGTCCACGAAAATCACATCCCCGGTGATGTACTCCGCCTCCACCAGAAAGCGCACCGCGTGGGCCACATCCTCGGCCCGCCCCCAGCGTTTGAGCAGCGTGCGATCCACCACAGCCTGTAGCTGCTTCGCGCTGTATTCCGGCGGGGGCAGCACCGGCCCCGGAGCCACGGCATTGACCCGCACGGCTGGGGCCAGTTCCAGGGCCATCTGCCGGGTGAGGGCCATCAGCCCGGCTTTCGCCACGGCGTGGGCGGTGAAACCGGGCCAGGGCTGCCAGGCGGAGAGGTCCACGAGATTGACCACCGCGCCACCCTCCCCGGCCAGGAGCAGAGGCGCGCACTCGTTGCTCACGTAGAAACTGCCGTTGATGGTGATGTCAGTCGCCCGCTGCCAGGTGGTGTAGTCGTCGGTGGGGAAGGGATGTTTGCCGAAGTAGTCGGCGCTGTTGACGAGAATGTCCAGCCCGCCGAAGCGCTCGCCGATTTGGGCCACCATCCGCTGCACAGCGGCCAGGTCGGTGATGTCGCATTGAATGGCGAGAGCCTGCACGCCCAACGCTTCGGCTTCTTGCGCAGTCTCTTGCGCGGCGGCTGCGGACGAATTGTAGTTGATCACCAGATTGGCCCCGACCCGAGCCAGTTCCAGGGCGATGGCCTTACCTACCCGGTGCGCCCCGCCAGTGACGAGTGCGGTTTTGGATTGGATGTTCATGCGATTCCTTCACTTTCGTCTGCGCAAGCTGACAGCTTGCGTTACAAAACGAAAAGGGTGATGGGATTGCTCCCATCACCCTCTCATCTCTCACAACAGACACAGCCTATTCCCGCATCGTCTCCAGAGTGCGGCGGATGATCTCGTCCTGCATGGAGCGAGATTTCTTGCTGCGGCTACCCCGGCGTTTGCCGGCTGCAGCGGTGTCGACTTCCACACCTTCTACCTCCATCGCCCGCTTGAAAGCCAATTCCATGGGGGAGAGTACCTGCACATTCTCGAAGGGATCGACAATCTCTACATTTTCCTGCACGCCCAGAGCAGCAGCGGCGGCAGCTACCTCGGCCACTTCCGGCTCCGGTTCGTCGCGCACTCCCTTCAGGGTCAGATCAATGCGCCGCCGGCGGCGGTTGACGGCGAGAATGCGCACATCTAGCTTCTCGCCCAATTTCACCACATCTTCGGGTTTGGCCACGTAGTTACTGCTCATCTCCCGCACGTGCAGGAGAGCATCTGTGCCTACGCCGATGTCGATAAATGCGCCATAGGGAACGATGCGCGAAACAGTGCCCGGCACAACATCGCCGTCGTTGATGTCTTTGATGGTTTTGGTGTCAGGTGAAATCAGCGTCAGGCTGATCCGGTTGCGAGCGCGGTCCAGCTTTTTGATCCAAAGAATCATCTCCTGGCCTGCCTGCACCACATCCGAGACCTGATTCACCCGGCCTATGGCCAGCTCGGAAATGTGGATCAGCCCGTCCCGGCCAGCGCCGATGTCAACAAATGCACCGAAATCAGTGATACGCTTGATGACACCCTTGACTTCCTGGCCCACACTCAGGCGTACAACTTTGCGGTCGCCACTGCTGCCAGACGAAAATTCGGCGCTATCGTCGTCATCTTCACCGCCGGCCACCTCAGCCACAGCGCCAGAGACCGCTTCGGCCACATCTTCGACCACCTCAGCCACCTTACCGGTGACGGCTTGGGCTGCGTCGGCCACAGCTTCGACAACCGCTTCGGTGGTCGCGGTGACATCTTCCACCAAATCGGCCACTACGCCGGAGACACGCTCCGCAACGCTCTCGGTCACTTCTTCGGCTGTGGCGCTGGCTTCTGCCACCACGTCCACAACGGCGTCTGCTTGCCCATTTACTTCTGCGGCTGTGTCGGCAGCCATCCCCACCAGCGGTTCGGCTACCGCTTCGGCAACCGGTGCGGCTGCGGTCTCAGCTTCAGCAGCCTCCACAACGGCGGCCACATCAGCAGCGGTCCCTTCCTCGACGATACGGGTTTCCTCGGTCATTGTTTGCTCCAGTTGATGACAGCGTTGTCCCTGCGCAACGCCGATGCGTCCTACAGTATACTCACAAGTCTACGATAGCACAAGAAATCCTGTGCCGAAATTCACAAAGTGGCAAGTGGCAAGTGGCAGGTGGCAGGTGGAGAGTGATCCGTTACCTGCGACTTGCGACTTGCGACTTGCGACTTGCAACTTGCGACTTGCGACTTGCAACTTGCGACTTGCCACCCGCT
Source organism: Chloroflexota bacterium (assembly GCA_016199425.1). Lineage (GTDB taxonomy): Bacteria > Chloroflexota > Anaerolineae > Caldilineales > Caldilineaceae > JACQGT01. The sequence goes on along the minus strand of JACQGT010000082.1, from coordinate 679 downwards.
ACACATTAAACCGTATGTTCAATATATCCCCATCCTGCACAGGATATTCCTTGCCTTCCAACCGCAACTTGCCCAGTTTGCGGGCTTCGGCCATACTGCCCGCGGCCATCAGATCTTCGTAAGCGATAGTTTCGGCCCGAATGAACCCTTTTTGCAAGTCCGAATGGATAACTCCCGCGGCCTCTGGGGCGGGCGCGCCACGCCGTACAGTCCAGGCGCGCACCTCATCTTCGCCCACGGTAAAGAAGCTGATCACGCCCAGCAGATTGTAGCAGCGGCGAATGGCTCTGTTCAGCCCCGGTTCGCCGATACCAAAATCGGCCAGAAACTCGGCGGCCTCCTCCGGCTCCATCTGGGCGATCTCCGCTTCCAAGCGCCCGCGCAGGAAGAAAGTGTTATCGTCCAACAGATCGGCAAAGGCGCTCTCGTCGTCGTCGTCCCCGCCGTTGAGCACCCGCAGCAGGGGTTTCAGAGAGAGCAGGCCAAAGCCGCCCAATAGCTTGCGTTCCTCTCCGCTAATCTCTATCCCGCGCAGGGGTTTCTCCTCCTCCAGAACCGCGGCCAGACGTTGGAGCAACACTTCCTCTTTCTCCATTTTCTGCCGTTCAGGGATGGTGCCCCGGCTCTTCTGGCCTGCCAGCCGGCTCAACCGGTTCTCGATGACCGACATATCGTTGAG
>JACQGT010000081.1 GCA_016199425.1 Chloroflexota bacterium | reverse complement strand
TGACCGTAATCAAGCTAACTATTTGACCCCCTGCCAATTTTGCACAAAAATTGGGTATCAGCTATCAGCGTTCAGATTTCAGAGCCGCTCGAAGTCTGCTGGCGCTTCTTTCTGCCCATCGACATCCGGCCTCTGTATTCTGACCTCTACCTTCTGATACCTGTTGGCAGGTCTGTTCGTCGCCGTATGGTCTCCTTTGCAGACTGTTTTCTGATAGCTGACCGCTGATACCTGATGGCTACTCTCCTGCCGTGGGCACAATGGCCAAGTTCCCCTCCACCTCCGTCAACGCCGCATAGATCCACACCCCACTTTCCCATTCGGGTACTTCCACCCGCAGCCAGGCCCCGTCCCTGCTGACGCCGGTGACGGAGAGGAGCAAGCCGTTGGGCGCGCTGCCCAGGACGGGGTGGTCCAAGCCTGGTCCCCGGCGCAGGTTGAGGGGACGTCCGTCCGTGCGCACGGTGGCCGAGACCGCCGGGGGCAGGGGTGTGGGTAGGGCATCCGGTGTAGGCGTCAGCACCAGGGAAGCGGCCAGTTCCCGTGCCCGTTCGGACAGTCCCTGGGTGGGCACGGGCGTGGGTGTGGGCAACGCCTGCCCTGCGGCGTGAACGGGTAGAGCCGAGTCGGAGAGAGAGCGCACCACGAAGGGCAGGGCGATGAGGCCGACAGTCCCGGCGACGACAAGCAGGAGGGTGTGCAGGCGGATTTCGAGCATAAGGGACTCCTTCGGAGTAGCGGTCAGACTTCAGCGGTCAGCGAAAAGCAGTCAGGGAAGCAGACTTCAGATGACAGGTATCAGAAGATGGCGACTTAAGGTCAAAACTCTGTTGTCTGTTCTCTGACATCTGCTTCCTGTCCTCTGACGCCTGATGTCTGACCGCTGACCGCTGGGCACAAAAAAAGACCTTCCGCCTGCGGCGGAAAGTCCCTTTCGTCGATAAGTCTACCCCATCTCGATTCAATTGTCAAACATATGTTCTGGTTGATTGTGTTGGTGACGACTTACATCAACTTCCTCTGAGGAAGAGGCCGAGTGCTCGTCTGCGCACTTGGCCTCTTCCTTGTTTCTGTGAAGATGGTCTGGGACATGCAGACTCTTCAGATGGTCAGCTCGTCGCGTTAGTTGGAACTCAACGGCAGGAACAGCCAATAATTCGTATCAAAGTCCTCGCGCAAGTCGATGCTGGCGGCCTCGACTGGTTTGCCTTCTGCCTTGCGGGCATACTCCCATGCCTTTTTGTAGTTGTCGATGGCTTTGGCAAAGTCACCGACATCCACCTCTGCCTGGGCTGTTGCCATCCTTTCGTAGGCTTTGGCCAGGTTTTTGGGATCGCCATTGGCGGCTTCGGCGTCAGAAATCTGCACAACTGCCAATACTCGATCCACCTCCACCAGCCCGCGAATAAACGACGAGACATCAGCCCCATCCACCTTTTCCAGGTCCTTGACAGCGCTCTTCTCTTCGTCAAAAACCTTGTTTCCTTTCCTGGTCAGTCGTGAACCGGTTGCCCAATACTGGTCATCCAGGCTCTTGTTGAGAGCATCGATGGCCTTTTCAATATCCTTGGCATCGTTTTTGCCTACGCTGGACACAAGCGCCTGCAGGCCATCCCGCAGACCTTCCTTCACTTCCCGGCTGGGTTTCACGTAGACATTCAGAGTACCTGCCGACGGATGTACCCCGTCCTCATCTTCCACATCGACAAGGATCGTCACTGTTGCCCCTCCACCAATGTAGGTGTAGTGGACAACGTTGTTTGGGGTGGCAACATCCGCTGCATCATAGATAGTGGAGACGCCGTCTTCCCAATGCACGACGTACTCAGTCACAGTGTCCAGACCCGGATCGGTCACGGCGCCCAGGGTGAGAGCGTAGAGGCTGCCCTCATTTACAACAGGCACGCCGCTCAGCACGATGGTTGGGGGCACGTTGTTGACCTGGTGAGCAGCCGCAGGACTGGTGCCACTGGCGTTATCCTTGTCGGTCACGGTCACGATGACTGCATAGGAGCCATCATCCCCATAGGAGTGAGCCAAGCCTGTACAGATAGTGCCACTGACTGCTCCAGGCAACGCAGCGCTGCCATCGCCGTAGTTGACCGTACAAGTGAACGGGCTATCGTTGACGCCGGGATCGCTGAATGTGACACTGGCAGTTACACTACTGCCTTCGGCAGAAGGTTGGGGCATAATGCTCGGCGTATTCACTTCTGGTGCTACATTCGTGATTTCTACGGTTGCAGAAGCTGTGTTGCAGGCAGCCAGCTCATCACAGACCTGAAGGACAACGATTTGGCTACCAGGGCCATCCAAACCAACAGCCGAGAATGTAGGATTCTGGCCCGACGTTTCAAAGCTACCGTCATTGTCCAGGTCCCAGGCATAGGTCAAGGCGCCGCCTTCCGGATCCTCGCCTGCTCCCGCCAACGGGATTGAACCACCCTCGGGCGCGCTATAGTCACTGCCAGCATCTGCCGTGGGCGGCTCGTTGGCAGACTCCAATACGGCAAAGGTGGAGAAGGAGTCCGTTGCGCCACAAATGACACCGCTGCCTGGGTCCGGATAACCGGGCAGTGTGATGTTCTCCCAATTCGCGCCGTCATAGTGGTAAAGACCCAGCCCGGCCTGGTTGACAAAGGCAGCCGGATCGTATTCGACACAGACCTCTACCGACGGTTGGAATAGGGCAGTTGTGTGGATGTCGTAGTAGACTGGCGGATTGCCAGGGATTTGGAAGTTCGCCAGAGGCGGTCCCACATCGCTGGTGGTCAGGGTTGTCTTGCCCGGTTGGGTGATTTTGGGAAAGGTCAGATTGACACCGGGCAGAGACACCGATACCGCCGTACCCCACTTCGTGTTATTTCCTGGCGGTGCTTCTATGTCGGTGACAATAATCTCCGTTGGTCGCCCATCAGAAGGTCTATTGCCCAAAATTTTGTAGACACCCAACGTCGGGCCTTCTTTTATGAGGCGGTACTGCTTGCCGGTGTCAACGATCAGCCACTCTTCTCCTGGGTCTTCTACTATCACTCCGGCAGCTACACCGAGCGTCTCATCATTGTCCTGAAAGACAGTGCGCAGGGCGGCAGAAATGATGCCTGCTTCGAGGTCGGCTCTGGGGTCAAGGTCTGTGAAGCGTATACGGAACAGGTAGTGATAGAGCCACAGATTGAAGTGAATACGCAGATTGTCGTTCGTGGTCGGCACGTTGCCACCGGTGAGCGCCTGCTCTTGGAGCTGCGCCAAAGGGTCGGTCGTATGGCCAGCAAAGCTCTTGAAGGCTGCACCCGTGCTGCTCCAATCGAACTCGTGGGTGCTATCCACCCCGGTCAACCCCAGCGGGAAGCGGTGGAGATTGTAAGGGGGGCCAGCCGGGTCGACGGTCTGCGTGTAGGGCCCTGGTTGTATAGCATACTGGGCATCGAAGCCAGGTGCATCCTCGCCCCAGCGGGTGAACTCCATATCCACTTCCAGATGGTCGTCGGCGTAGACAAAGGGGGCGGCGACCACACGCTTGTCCAAATTGTTCAACAGCCGGGGCGTGTTCTCTGGCGTCACATCTGGCGTGGTGATATAGAAGCGGTGGAGGCCCTCCTGGGTATAGTCAACGCTGGTGACTTCGGCGGAGTACCAGGTGTCGCCGATCTGACGCATTTTCAGATGTAACCGGCCACTCTCATCGACCCAGACGCTACGCTCGTCATTCGACCATTCGTTGGGTCCAGGACCGGCGCGGAGTGCGGACCGTACCACCCAATCCCGGCCAGCAAAGCGGATCACCCGGTGGGCGTTCGCGCCTCGGGGGCGCAGGACCAGCGGCGTGGTGCAGACCGCGCTGGACGCGCCAGGATCGACAACGATTGTATGTTCCAGGTCGTTGAAGCCGGTGGCTGGCTCCCAGAGGCCGTCATTGGCCAGACGGATGGCATATTCAGACCGGTCATACACGCCTGCTTCCGGGTCGGGCAGGTTGAGCAGCAGATCGTAGCTGCCCGATGGCATGGAAGACGGCGCGCAGATGGTGCGGTTGATGCTGTGTTCTCCGCCGCCATCGGCCAACCAGCTGCGCGGGTCATCGGGCAGGGGCACACTGTAGATATTGCCCGAGCTTTGGCTACGCAGGAGCAACTCCACCATACGGGGGTTGAAGGGCGCGGCCCAGCCGTCGTTACGCAGGTCCAGAGCGATAGTAAACTCGCCGCCTGGCTTCACCGCGTTGTCGTACACTCCTTGCAATAGGGTCAACCGGTAGCCAAGTTTCCGTTTGATGTTCTCCAGGCAGCCGCCCGCAGACCAGCCGTTACGCACATCGGGATGGTAATCCCAGTTCAGGTATGACCAATGCAACTCGGCCAGTTCCGTCAAAGCCGTCAGACATTCGCTGCGTGGTGGATTAGGATTGCACGTTTCACCACCCATGGCCAGGTATTTTGTCTCTTCGGCCAGGAAGGCCTTGTCCTGGGGAATGTCTGCGTAGGTGCCGAAATCGTCGGGGCTGGCCAGGAAGCAGTCGTTGTGATGGCCGGTGCGGGCAATATCGCTGGTGTTGTGGGCATCGCTCGCCGGCAGCGCCCAAGCGGCGCCTGTACCGGTGCCGTATATCTGCTGCTTGTTGAGGGGGGTACGTATTTGGACCATGCGGTCCACAGGCAGGGCAGCCAGGATTGCGCGCAGAAGATCGCCCCGATTGGTGTAATCTGTTGGTGTGACGTTCCACGGGACGTTCGGGTCTGCGACGAAGTGGTCGGTGTAGTACCATTCGCCCCAGATGCCGGCAAAGCCAGCCTGTACCACCGCGATGACATCCCTGTGTTTGTTGAGCAGAGGTCGTAGCTGCTCCAAATGGGCCAGAATCTGGGCCTTGTCTGCGTCGCCGTAGGGCGGTATGGGCGGCCAAGAGGTGCCAGATGCAAAGTGTAGCTGGTTGGTATAGGCAAAACGAACCACTGCTTTCAGGCCTGCCTGGCGCAAAGTATCAAAGTCTGCCTCCATCGCGTCCAGATAGCTCTGACTAATGGACGTGGTGGTGAAGTCGTCCAGGTAGAAGAGGCGCAGAATGAGAGAGATCTCCTCGTTCTGGCGATACCCCTGCAATGTTGTCAAATCCAGCGGCGTGTAGCCCGTGGAATGGGTTTCCGTGTGGTGGTAGAAGCCCCGTTCCGGGTTGGGAAAGTTCTCAAGGCTGGGCACATAGGATTGAGTCGTGCCCAGAATGAAGCGGAAGTTGTCCAGAAAGACGGTCGTATCATAGATGGAATCGCCCAGATCGGTCACCGAGAAGATAATAGTTATCTGACTCGCTCCGGTCGGGATTGGGGCCACCGCCGTCAATTTGCCAGTTGCGCCGTCGTAGGTGGTGGCAGCCGCATTGGCCGCGGTCATGCCGCCAGGCCCAACAGAATTGATCGTCACCTGTCGGCCCTCCGGGTCGAGGGCCACATTGTTGGGTGCGTCAATCTCCGCTGCATTGATGACAAAAGTGGAGAGCGGCGTTTCAATCAGAAATGCATCGTTGTAGATGCTGCCTACATATTCCGGGTACTCTTCGGAGAGAAACTTGAAATCCACTGCCCATTCTGATGCACCAACCGGCACGGCCAATGTCAGACGCAATTGGACCAGATCGTTGCCCTGGCTGTTGTTCAGGCCGGTCAGCGTAGTCGAAAGGTTTGGCTCATTGTTGGGCAAAAAGGCATCCGCCGCGTGTCCCGTAGACAGTACCGCATAGGTTCCGCCCGTGATGGGAAAGCCGTGAGCAGGGTTCACAAAGACCCCTGTGCCTTGTCCATCGCTTGTGCCCAAATCAGCACTGACAAGTTCTGCCAGGGGAATATCCAGAGCGTTCGCCATATCTGCGGCGCTGGGTGGGGTATGGGTGGCGGTAGTACGCGCATGGGTTCCCCCGCCGCCTGGAACTCCCACACGAGGTGGTGTATCCTGGACATAGGCCGCAGCACGAATACAGAATAGAGAGAGACAAATCGCAAAAATCACAAAATACTTGGATGAAAAGCGTGGCATATCCGGATTCCTTTTTGCCAGTACGACAAAGTTGTCGGCCTACGCGCAGAATAATGGAATACAAAGACCAGAGAATTCGAAGGGGAGAGCGAGGGGATAACGTTTTTCACGGGAAGGCCTTATCGTATCAGTGGATTGATCCCCCGTCGACCAATCCAAAAAGGGCCTACATCCCTCATTCTAATCCAGAGAGCGTCCCTGAGCGTGTTTTTCTGCGTTAATCATGCCCAGTTCAGATACATCATACAACCTGAAGCGATCCGAAAACGATCCATCGCAACCTGCGCATCATTCAATGCTGGATGCCTACAGCCACTTTCAGTGCCTGCGGCACGCCTACCACGGCAGCGTCTGTGGAAGCTGATTAGAGCGAATCTGGTGGTTGCCAGAGTTCGTACTGGGGACCATCGCCACACTTCGACGATGGTCCCCGCCACGTTACTACAGCGCGTCAGGCTGTACTCTCCGCGGAACTATCGTTCGGCCCCGACCAAGGCATGGAAGCGCGGCTCGTCGACCAGGAAGGCGAACTCAGGGGCGATGCGAGCCCACCCCAACCAAACCGGATCGCCGCTCTGCAGGGCGACCTCCAGCAGGGCCAAGGCCCGGTCGATGTTTCCGCTGACCGCGTGGAAGCAGGCCTGCCCGTATTCGTTATCCTGCTCCGCCATCTCCCTGGCAATGGCATCATAATGCCCGTCGCCTATTGGGATAGCGGACATACTTTCCCATAGCTGCCCTCCTTTCGTTATCTGATGAACGGCGACGTAGGTTATCGTAGCACACTTTGCGTTCGGCCACAGAGCAGCCCACAGGAATCACGCAGCAGATATCAGAGGGCACTATTCCCTACGCTCCACCCTCCAATTTCTGCCCATTGTTCTCTAGCCGCACACCGCCTTCAAGAATCAGAGCTATCAGATGTCAAAACGAGGTGTACACTCCTCTGTCCTCTTACTTCTGTGCCCTGCCCTCTGGCTGCGAAGCCAATTGCCAATCACCTTCAGTCGTCTCCACGAGTGCGCCGCCGGGTTTGTTGCTGGCAGGTGCTGGAGCGCAAGTTGCACGCCGGGGAGCGGTGGTCGAGCGAACTGAACAGATCGAGGAGCACCCTCTTGTATCAATGGGCCTCGGTATACACCGCTTCTCGCAACCCCTTCAGATAGCCGACGGCAAAGAGCCGGGCAATCCCCAGTTCGTCAGCAAAGGCGCTGTCTCCCATCTTGGGATAGTGGTCGGGGCGGAAGACACCGTCAAAGCCGACATCGCGATAGGCGCGCAAGCAGGCAGCCAGGTCGGTCTTGCCGTCGTCGTGAAATGTCTCCTGGAAGTTGTCAGGTGTGCCTTGTACATCCCGGATGTGCAGGAAGTGGAGCTTCTTCTGTTCTCCGAAGTGGCGGATGACCCCAGGCAGGTCATCGGTCATCAGGGTGAAGTTGCCCTGACACAGGCAGATGCCGTTGGCCGGACTGGGGACCAGGTCCAGGAGCTTCTGATAGTTCTCGACGCTGCTCATAATGCGCGGGATGCCGTTGATAGGAGACAGGGGCGGATCATCGGGGTGCATGGCCAGCTTCACTTGGGCCTCTTCCGCCACAGGGATGACTCCCTCCAGGAAGTAGCGCAGGCAATCCCATTGCTGTTCCTCCGTAAGCTTCACGCCCCTTGCCGATTGCTCCTCCAGGGGCACACCGTCGATGTTGCGGATGGGCCGTTCGCTGGTGGGGAGCGCGGCCAGGTCAAAGCCGCTGACCAGTGCCTCGCCTCGTGACGCAAGGGAAACGGAGGTGCGGATGACGCCCAGAATCGGCATCCAGGCGTAGCACCAGACGGGGATGTCGAGTTTGCCCATGTTGCGCAGGAGCTGGCAGACGATCTCGATTTCGTCGTCCCTGCCCGGCAGCCCCAACTTGATTTTCTCCATAGGGGGACGGGACTCAATCACGGCCAGGGGAATGCCCCCCGCTGCGTAGGCATCCTTGGCCTTTGCCAGCGAGGCATAGCTCCACGGTTGCGCGTCCGGTTCTGTATCGGGTTGCGGGTGCAGGTTGATGCCGCCCACGGCACATTCCACCCCACACTGTCTCATGAGTGTCCACTGCTGACCTGTCTGTGGCGGTGTAGCGATAGCGATTCTCAACATGGCGATCTCCTCATTGTAGGGAATGTTCGAGCAAAGCGGGAAACGAATCCCAATCATCTGTCGGTGGTGAACGAGTAGCACACGAAACCGAGCCAGGCTTCCCCTCCTTGACGTCAATCGATTTGACTCGCCCTCATTGTATGCTCGCTCTATCGGCCCGTCAAACCACTTCCCGCGCAGGCCAACGGGAGAGGGCATGCATCCTGTTTGACTGTGTAGACGATACGGGTGAGAATGACCGAAACTCATCGTCGTCTCGGAAAGGAGAGAAGAATGGTTATCACTGATGTTGAACTGCTGGTAGTCGAAAAGCAGCCGGGCCAGGAGTTGGTGCTGCTGACGGTCAAGACCGATGCGGGTATTGAGGGTCACTCCATGGGCTGGGGTGTGAAGGGGGGCAAACGGCTGGCCGAGGAGATTGCAGCGGTGATTGTGCAGGAAATTCTGGGCGAAGACCCCATCAACCGGGAATATCTCTACCACAAGCTCAACCAGGCCGACCGCTGGGGTGGACACTTGCCCATCACCGCCCACGGCCCCATCGACATCGCCCTCTGGGACATCACCACCAAGCAGGCCGGTCTGCCCCTCTACAAACTCATCGGCGGCTACCGGGACCGCATTCCCGCCTACGCCACCGGCCCCAAATACGCCACGGCTGAGGAATATGTGGACGAGGCGCGCCGGGCCATTGCCGCGGGCTTCCGGGCCTACAAACTGCACCCGCCCGGCATCGCCGAGCTGGACATCGAGTGCTGTCGCCAGGTGCGGGAGGCGGTGGGCGAGGGCTTCATTCTGATGAGCGACCCGGTGGGGGCGTACGATTTTGAGGATGCCATGCGGGTGGGCCGGGCATTGGAGAAGCTGGACTACTTCTGGTTCGAAGAACCCCT